>CACJSL010000009.1 GCA_902596065.1 uncultured Alphaproteobacteria bacterium
GAAGAAATTCATTTATTCCCAATAATCAACCTAAAGATTCAATTGAAGAATATACAAGATATAATTTAAAGGGTTGGGAGGCAAATGAAAAAGTATTTGATAGTGATGCAGACATAGTTGATCATCAAGTAGCTATTATTGAATATGAGAATGGTGCAACTTTAGCTTTTCATACTAACATGCGTGTACCAGATGAATTCAGAAGATTTGCTGTTATTGGAACTAATGGGATGGTTGAAGGAGATTTTGTAAGAGGTTTTTTAAAAGCTCATGATCAAAAAAATAATGTAATATTAGATGAAAATTATGGAGCAGCTTTTGGCATGATAAAAGGTCATTATGGTGCAGATAGTTTAATGCTCAAAGATATTAATGAACATTTAATTAATTCTGAATCATCGCCATTGCCAGTTGGAGTAATAGATTGTATGGAAGCAGGAATTGTTGCCATGAAGATAGATGAATCAAGAAAAAGTGGTAAAATAATTGATATAAGACCTACATGGAAAAATATAGATAGTATTCTTGGTTAAAAATGAAAATGAAAACTAAACTTAGGTCATACAATTCTCCTACTTTTTTAGCTTATGCTCTCATAGCCCCAGCAGCTATTTATATTTTATGTATTGTTGCTTGGCCATTAATTGAAACTGTTAGATTATCTTTTACTAATTCAAGTTTAGCTGGAGAAGAATATATTGGTTTTGAAAATTATGAAAAAATGATTTCGAGTAAAAAATTTAATAAAATTGTTATTAGAACTTTTGTTTGGATGTTTTTTTCTGTGAGTCTAAAATTAATAATTGGTTTAATAGGTGCAGTATTACTAAACGCGAATGTATTTGGAAGATCAGCTTTTAGAGTTTTAGTAATGCCTCCGTGGGTAGTGCCCATAGCTATTGGAATGCTTGGTTGGCTTTGGTTATATAATGGATATTTTGGAATAATAGCAGGAGTTGGAATGAGGACAGGAATATTAGACGGACCTTTTGGATTTCTAGCTTATAAACAAAGCGCTTTTATTTCAACAGTAATAGCTGATGTTTGGGTTGGCGTACCTATGGTAACAGTTTTTTTTCTTGCAGCTATGCAAGGTGTTCCAAAAGATTTATATGAAGCAGCCTATTGTGATGGCGCTTCAAGGTGGTCACGATTTTTTAGAATTACATTACCTCAAATAACACCTGTTATTGTGACTATGTCAATACTGTCTGCTATTTGGACATTTAATTCCTTTGAAATTATTTGGATTTTAACTGAAGGAGGGCCAAGAGGAGCAACAACAACACTTATTATTGATACTTATAAGCAAGCTTTAGGTAACTATAAATTTGGAAGAGGCGCTGCAAGGGCAGTTGTAGTAATGATTTTGTTAACTTTATTTGCAGGCTTTTATTTAGCTTTACTTGCGAGAATAAACAAAAGGGTAGCTCATGAATAAATATACAATTTTAGAAAAATTATTAATTTATTTTGGAATTTTAATATTTATGACATTTATTCTTTTACCTTTTGTTGAAATGTTTTATGCCTCTTTAAGGCCTTTAGACCATTTATTTAGATCACCTTATCAATTTTATTCAGATGATCTTTCATTTTGGGCATATAGTGAAATGTGGAAAACTGTTCCTATGCTTGGACGTTACATTTTTAATAGTTTTTTTCTTGCAACAGTAACTTCTTTATTAACTTTATTATTTGTTATTCCAGCAGCTTATTCATATGCAAGATTCAATTTTCCTGCAAAGAATACTAGTTTGTATCTTTTACTTGCAATTAATATGTTTTCTGGTGCTGTACTATTAATACCGTTATATAAATTATTAAGAACATTTGGTTTGTTAAATACTTATCAAGCAATGATAGTTCCAGGAGTAGCTTTTTTAATTCCTACTTCAATTTGGTTATTAAAATCATATTTTGAAAAAATTCCAATTGAATTAGAAGAAGCTGCCTTTTGTGATGGAGCTACAAGAATTCAAATACTTAGACATGTTATAGCTCCTTTAAGTACACCTGGTTTAGTTGTTGTAGGTATCTATGCATTTATAGGTTCGTATGCTCAACAATTTTTATTTGCAATTTCATTTAATCAAAAGAAAGAATTTATGCCTATACCTGCAGGTCTTTATGAATTTATTGGTTACACTACTGTTAAATGGAATGAAATGATGGCTGCTTCCTTAGTAGGTATAGCTCCTGTTCTCCTTGTTTTTTTATTTTTACAAAAGTATATTGTGGAAGGATTAACAGCAGGAGCTGTAAAAAACTAGAAAAACAGTCCCTTTTTTTTTAAAAATAAACAATATTCTTACTTGATACACTTCTAGTATTAACTTAATCATAATAGTTATAAATATAATTATACGGAGGAAATATGAAATTTACCTTTATTAAAACAACACTTATTGCTTTTGTAGTGTCTCTGTTTAGCTCATTTCATTTAATGGCTACAGACATGCATGGTGTTATGTGTGGTGGTGAAATTCGACCTGCAGACCAAGCTGTAGTAGATCAATTTATGGCAGATAATCCTGGTGTTAATGTTACTATGGAAGCTGTTCCTTGGGGAACTTGCCAAGATAAAGTTATAAACTTGGCCATAGCAGGAGATCCTGTGAGTTTTTCTTATGTAGGATCAAGAACTCTAAAAGGTTTAGCTGAAAATGGACATATTGTTGCTGTTAATATTCCTGATTCACAAAAGAAAATGTATCAACCAGGTATATTAGACACAGTATCTTACAAAGGGGAAATTTGGGGATACCCTCATGCTTTTTCTACAAAAGCCCTTTTTATGAATTGCGGTATTCTTGAACAAGCTGGTTTAGCTTGCAATGGCCCACAGTCTTGGGATGAGCTTTATGCAATGGCTGAAACTATTAAAAATAATACAGGAATTGCAGGTATTGGTTTAACCGGAAAAGATTTTGATAATACTATGCATCAATTTTTGAACTATCTTTATAGTAATGGGGGACAAGTAATTGATCCTGATACTAATGAAATAACTTTAGATAGTCCGAATACTGTTGAAACTTTAGAGTTTTATGCAAAGTTAGCAAATGTTTCTCAAGAAGGACCGTTAGCTTGGGAACGTTCCCAGTTAACTGAACTATTTAATGATGAAAAAATAGCTATGTATATCAATGGTCCTTGGGGAGCTGGGCAACATAAAGAAGAACTTAGTGTGAAAACTGTAAGAATTCCTGCTGGTCCAAATGGTAGCCAAGGAACACTTTTAATCACTGATAGTGTTGCAGTCTTTAATAATACTGGTCATGAAGATATGGCGAGTGCTCTTGTAGCTCAGCTTACTTCAGGTGATGCTCAATATGATTTAGATACTAGTTGGGGTCTAACTCCAATTATGCAATATCCTCAAATTGGTAAGGTAGCGCCATACAATACAGATTATTGGATGATGTTTATTGATGCCATTGCAGATGGAGGTCCTGAACCTCTATTTGTAGATTATAAAGCTTTTCAATCAGTTATGAATTCTATGATTCAAGGAGCAATTCTTGGAGAAGGAGATGCGGCTGATTTAGTTGCTGAAGCAGCTGAAGAATTGGAAGAGTATAAATAGACAAATTTTAAAATAAGGACTGCCTTTTGGCAGTCCTTTTTATTTAGTATAAAAATTTTCTAAACAATTTTGATATTTAATAGATAATAATCTTAAATTATTAATGTATATATAATATTCAATGTGTGGAATTGTCGGTATTGCTAGCAAAAATAATTGTATAGATAATATTTTGTCTGGATTATATTCTCTTGAGTACAGAGGCTATGATTCATCAGGATTAGCAACAATAAAAAATAATCATTTTGAATATAGTAAAAATATTGGTAAAATTTCTAATTTACAAAAATCTGTTAAAAATAATAAATTAACTGGAAACGTTGTAATTGCTCATACTAGGTGGGCAACTCATGGCAAACCTTCTATAAAAAATTGTCATCCATTTATAAAAGATAATTGTGTTTTAGTTCATAATGGTATCATAGAAAATTATACAGATTTAATAAATTATTATTCAATAAAACAAAAAAATATTAAATCAGATACGGATACTGAAATAATTGCTGAAATATACAATAAGCTATTAAATGAATTTAATAATCCTATTGAAGCTATCAAAAACCTAAATAAAAAAATAGTAGGATCATTTTCTTTTGCATTTTTAGTTCATGGATCAAAATCAATATATGTAACAAGAAGAGGGAGCCCTTTAGTCTTAGGGAGCGGAGAAGGATTTAATGCTGTTAGTTCTGATGTCTTGGGTTTGCCAGATAATACAAAAGAAATTATTTTTTTAGAGGAAAATGATATTGCCGAAGTAAATGATTCTTCAATTCTAATTTATGATAAAAATAAAATCATCAAGAGAGAAAAACATAAATTTATTCCAAAAAAAGAATTTAAAGTTAAAGGAAATTACAAACATTTTATGGAAAAAGAAATTTTTCATCAACCAATAAGTATTGAAGATACAATTTTGAATTTTGCTGATAAAAAAAGAAAAGTTGTTTATTTACCTAAAACCAATATTAAATTTAATGAATTTTCAAACATCATTATAGTTGCTTGTGGAACAGCTTACCATTCTTGTATGGTGGCAAAATATTGGATTGAAGAGATGACTGACTTCAATGTTTCAATCGATATTGCATCTGAATATAGATATCGCAAAAATAAAGTTAATAAAAATTCATTTGGAATAGTTGTATCTCAGTCAGGTGAAACTATGGACACCTTAAAATGTTTAAATAAATTTAAAAAAAATAATATTTTCACAATATCTATAGTAAATGTTTTAAATAGCTCAATTGCAAGGTTAAGTGATTTTATTTTACCTACTTTAGCTGGTCCTGAAATAGGAGTCGCTTCCACAAAAGCTTTTACTTCTCAATTATCTGTTTTAGCTCTATTTGTACTTAATCTTCAGCAAGGAAGTAAAAATATTAATAAGATTTTTTTTAATTCTATTTTTAGTATCCGCAAATCTGTTAAAGAAATTTTAAAAAAAGAAAATGAATTTAAGAAAATAGCTAAAAAATTAGTTGATACTAAAAGCATTTTTTATATTGGTAGAGGTGCCATGTATCCTATTGCATTAGAAGGCGCTTTAAAGTTAAAAGAAATTACCTATAAGCATTGTGAAGGCTATGCCGCTGGAGAACTAAAACATGGTCCGTTAGCCTTAATTGAAAATAATATACCCGTTATTGTTTTAGCTCCTTTTGATGAAAATTATTCTAAATTACTCTCAAATATACAAGAGGTTAAAGCTAGAGGTGGAAGAATTATTATGATTACAGATAGGGATGGTGCAAAAAAAGTAAAAAAATATTGTGATCAAATTGTAATAATACCAAAAACAAATTTTTTAACATCCCCAATATTATATTCGATACCAGTCCAGTTAATTGCTTATTATTTAGCAGTTTTTCTTGGAACAGATGTCGATCAACCAAGAAATTTAGCGAAATCTGTTACTGTAGAATAATTTTACTTTAATTTATTATTGATAAAAGCATATTTTTTTTCTAAAATTTTATTATGTTTTTTGCTATTAGGTAAATTGGAACTTAAGTAAAAAGGAAAAGGATTTTGATTTTTTAATTTTGAAGACATTTCAAGCCACAAGGAATTCAAAATAAATATTCCTGCAATTGTAGAAGATGAAGTTACTCCAAAATCTTTATAATTTATTAAAGTATCACCTATAGGACTGTAATTATCTATATAAATATCGTTATAGAAATAAAGTTTTGATTTTTTGATTTTTTTCAACTTATCTGAATAAGTTTTAGAAGTTACACCGATAACATATATTTTTTTATTTTTCATTATCTTTGCTATTTCTATAGATAATTGATTAATACCACTGGTTGAAAAAATAATTATAGAGTCATTTTTAGTAAAATTATATTTCTTTAAAATATTTTTAGCTAATTTTGGATTTCTTTCATACTCTGATGCTTTTTTTATGCCATAAGAAAAATCTATTCTTTTATCTAAAATTGGAGTAACCCCAGCAAATGCTCCAGCTCTATGCAAACATTCTTCTGCTATACAATGATTATGACCAGTACCAAAAACATACACAATTCCTCCATTAACATAGTTGTTGGATAATTTGCTAGCAATTAATTTAATCTTATTTCTTTCATTTTTAGAAATTTTTTTTAATATTGAGGATAATTTTTTAGAAAAAATATCTATAGAGTTTTTCATAGATAGCTTATAATGAAAAAACGAATCAAAAAAAATTAAAATTATTAATTTAGGAAATTATCTTGATATCTTTAAAAGGCAAAATTGTTAACTTTGACGAAACCTTCAATGGAGAAATAATTTTCAATAAAAAAATAGATAAAATCATAAGGTCAAAATCTATACAAAATGAAGATTATATAATTCCTGGATTTATAGATCTGCATTGCCATGGAGCTAATGGTTTTGATACAATGGATGGATGGAATTCTATTAAAAAAATGTCAGCATATCATCTGAGTAATGGCACTACATCTATTTTACCAACGACTTGGACTAGTACAATAGAACATACATTTAACGCACTAAAAGAGTTTCAAAACTATAAGAATACTAACACTAATATATTAGGTGTTCATTTAGAGGGGCCTTTTATCAATCCAAACAAGCTAGGGGCACAACCTCCGCTAACGATAAATCCATCAATTGAATTTATTAAAAAATTGATAGATGTTGCCCCGATTAAAGTTATCACTCTTGCTCCAGAGTTAGATGGCATGGATGAATTTATTTATCATTTAGACAAGCTTAAAATTAATATTCAATTTGGCCATTCTTTAGCTGATTTTGAATGTTGTGCTAAATTTATGAATAAATATAGTATTGGATTTACGCATCTTTATAACGCTATGTCGGGTAATCATCACAGAAGTTCGGGGGTTTTAGGTGCTGCTTTAGAATTAGGATCTTTTGCAGAAATTATTTGTGATCTTAATCATGTTAACGAAACTTCTATTAAGATTGCTAAAAAATGTATTAAAAATTTGTATGCTGTTAGTGATTCAATGGGAGCTACTGGATTAGAAAATGGCATATATAATTTTTTTGGAGTTGATATTGAAAAAATAGATAAAAAAGCTGTTGTTAAAAAAACTAATGCTTTAGCTGGAAGTGTAATCAATATGCATGATACTTTTTCTAATTTAATTAAATTAAAATTTTCTTTAAATGAAGCTGTTAAAATGACTAGTTACAATGCTGCTCAATATATACAAGAAAATGAGCTGGGATATATCGGAGAAAATAAAATATCTAATATTTTAGTTTTAGATAAAACTTTTAAAATTAAACAAATATATTTAAATGGAATTAAAATTAATGAATAATTCAAAAGTATTAGAAGAAGCATTAAGTATACCATCCATAATTGAAAATTTTTCAAATATTGATAATAATCCTTATATAGAAACAGCTAATTTGATTAATCAAAAAAAAATTAAATATATTGTTACTATAGCTAGAGGAACATCAGATTGTGCTGCCCTTTATAGCTCTTATATTTTTGCTAAATATCTCGGTCTACCTACTTATAGTATGCCTCCTTCAATTATTACTCTTGAAAAATCCCATTTTGATTTTTCAGAGGCTTTAGTTATTATAATTACTCAATCAGGTAAAAGTTCTGACTTAATTGAATGTGAAAAAAAATCAAAAGAAATGGGAGCAAAAACTATTTTAATTTCAAATAATGAAAATAGCCCAATAAATAATCAGTCTAACTATTTTTTTAATATGTTTGCAGATGAGGAGAAAAGTGTTGCTGCAACTAAATCATTTGTTCAAACTTTGTTAATATTAATAAAGTTTGTTTTTTATTGCTTAGAAAAAAAAGATATAAATGACGATATAAAAAATTTAAGTGAGTTTCTTTTGAAAGATTCTAATAATCAGTGGGAAACGGAGATAGTAGACAATACCATTAATACAGGATTTATACTTGGCAGAGGTGTGGGCTTTGCACTTTCAAATGAAATATCTCTTAAGTTTAAAGAATTATGCCAAGAAATGATAGAGCCATTTAGTAGTGCTGAAGTTATGCATGGGCCTAAAAGTTTAATTCAAGACTCATTTAAACTCTTTATTTTAGAAATGAATGACAACAGTGGTTTAACTGTTAAAAAAGATAGTAATGAAATTACCAATTATACAAAATTAATTTATAATATTTCTTCAAATAATGAATCCAAAACAAGCTTTTTCTATCCACCAAATAAAATAACTGAATTAGATTCAGTGGTAATGATGACAAAATTTTATCCTTGGATCATCCGCTATTCTTTAAGCAAAGGACTTAATCCTGATAAACCACGTTATTTAACAAAAATAACAGAAACATTTTAAAACATTTGGATAATTTCGATATAGTTATTGTTGGAGCAGGTTCAGCTGGATGTATAGTTAGTAATCAAATAATTAAAAATACAAACTTAAAAGTATTATTAATTGAGGCAGGTCCAGGTGATAATAGCCCAACTATCCAAGTACCCCTTGGTTATGGCATGACTTTCTATCACAAAAAAATGAATTGGAATTTTTATTCTGAAGCACAAAAGAATTTAAATAATCGAGAAATTTATTATCCACGAGGAAAAGTTTTAGGAGGATCTGGATCAATAAATGCTATGATTTATGCACGAGGATTAAGTTCAGATTTTCAAAATTGGAATTTAAGTAGTGATTGGTCTTGGAAAAATATTAAAGCTACCTATGATCAAATAGAATTTACTGTTAATGACAAAACAAATATATTACCTCCTAATAAAATTCCAGTAAATGATGTAAGCAAAAAACATCATCTAATATTAAGAAATTTTTTTGATGCAGCTAATGATTTTAAATTTAACTTTAATAAACAACTAAAAACATCTCTAGAAAATCAAGTTGGAAATTACAATGTTAATATATTTAACGGATTTAGAACTTCATCATCTAAAGTTTTTTTAAAACCTATAATTAAACATCCTAATTTAACTATTTTTACTAAAACAGAAGTTTTAAAATTAAATTATGAAAATAATAAAATAATAAGTTTAAAGATTAAGCACAAAAATAAAGTAATTTCAGTAAAACCAAAGATAGGTACAATCTTATCAAGTGGAGCAATAATGACGCCTTATCTTTTGCTAAAATCAGGTATAGGTAATGCCGAAGAACTAAATAATTATAATATCCCTATCAATTTACACAGCCCTCATATTGGTAAAAATTTACAAGATCATTTAGGTTTAGATTACTTATACAAAACATCTATGATGACTTTAAATTATGATCTAGGTACTTGGAGTGGAAGAATAAAATCAATTTTAAAATATTTATATAATAGAACAGGTCCTTTTGCATTAAGCCTCAATCAAGGAGGAGGGTATATTAATTGGAATTCATTAGACCCTTACCCTAACATTCAACTATATTTTAACCCATTAACTTATTCAGTTTCTTATAAAAAAAATAGACCTTTACTTAAAACTGATAAATTTAATGGTTTTATCATTGGCTTTAATTCATGTAGACCAAAAAGCCTTGGGGAAGTTAAATTAAGAGCATCTAAAACAGATTATTTACCAAGTATAGATCCAAAATATTTAAGTGATGAAAGAGATATTCATGATTTATATTCGGCTTTTGATTTTATTAGAAACTTTTCAACTAATAGACACTTAAAAGAAATAATTGATTCATCAGTAAATATTACTCCTATAAATGCAAATAATGAAGAATTACTTGGCCACTTTAAATCAAATGCTGGCACTGTTTATCATCCTTGTGGAACATGTCGTATGAGTAAAGATATTAATTCAGGCGTTGTCTCTGAAAAACTAAAAGTTCATGGTATTAAAAATTTATGGATAGTGGATGCTTCTATTATGCCAAATATTACATCAGGAAATATCAATGCCCCTGTTATGATGCTATCATATTTATCTAGTAAAATTATTATAGAAGAATTAAAACAAAAATATAAATGAAAATAAAGAAATTAGAAACTTTTACCAAACCATTTGTAAGTTTTGTTAAAGTTACTTTAGAAGATGGCTCAACTGGAATTGGGCAAATGTCAACTTATCATGCTGATATAACAGCACAAATATTTCATAAACAGGTTTGTCCTTGGATTTTAGGAAAGAACTATGAAGATTTTGAAGACATTGAAAACTTAATATTAGAAAAAGAACATAAATTTCCTGGTTCTTACTTATTACGTGCAATTGCTGGTTTGGATACAGCATTATGGGACCTAAAAGGAAAACTAAAAAAGTTACCAGTTGTTTCATTAATTGGTGGCAATCCTGGTTTTCTAAAAATTTATGGATCATCTATGAAAAGAGATATTCAGCCTTATGATGAAGCAAAAAGATTTAAAACTCTTCAAGATGAAAAAGGTGTAAGTGCATTCAAATTTAGGATTGGATCAGAATGTGGAAGAGGAAAAGATGAATGGGAAGGTAGAACAGAAGAAATTGTTAGATTAATTAACAAAGAACTTGATATATCTACATCTAAACTAGTTGATGCAAATAGCTGCTACTCTTCTGAACAAGCAATAGAGATTGGCAAGTTACTTATAGATAATAATATAACTCATTTTGAAGAACCATGCCCTTATTGGGACCCAGAAGAAACAAAAAAAGTTACAGAAGCACTAGAAATTGATGTCACTGGAGGAGAACAAGATTGTGATTTTAGAATATGGAAAGATATGATTGATAGAAAAATTGTTAATATATTTCAGCCAGATGTTATGTACATGGGAGGATTAACAAGAATCTTAAAACTAGCTAATATGATTAGTAAGTCTGGTTTTACGTGCACACCTCATGCTGCAAATTTATCTCTTGTCACAGTTTGTACAATGCATTTTTTAAAGGCTATACCCAATGCTGGTAAATACTTAGAATATAGTATTGAGGGTGAAGATTATTATCCATGGCAGAAAAATTTATTTTCTAAACATCCATTCAATATTATTGAAGGAAATGTTGAAATTTCTGATGATCCTGGATGGGGAGTTGAAATTAATAAAAATTGGCTTGAAACATCAGATTATAATATTTCTGAATAGGATTGAATTGAATTAATTTAAAATATATAATCTTTGTAAAAAAGGTAATTATATATGGCTACGTATGAATGTTCTAAGTGTGGAATGTCTGTAAACGCAACATGTGGTAAATGTGATGATCCATTAGTTGATGATACAATTGATGTAAATGGTACTTCTGTTCAAGTTTCAAAATGCCCTAATGATCATGGCAAAATAAAATCACCAAGTTGTTGTGGTGAAGATATGTCTTGCACGTTATAAAAAAACTATTTTAAAAAATTTTTAATTTCTAAATTTACCAATTTAGATTTTTCATAATACGCCATATGCTTCATTGATTTAATAATTTTTATTTGACTGTTTTTAATTTCTTTATGTAATTTCATACTCATTTTAGGTGTAGAATTTATGTCCTTTTCGCCAGTAATTATTAAAGTTGGAAAAGTAAATTGATTAAAATTGATTTTTTCATTATTAGATTTAGTAAATAATTTATATACTGGTAAAAAATTTTCTTTTTTATTTTTTTCTAATATTTTATAAAATTTTTTATATATTTTAGGATTTTCTTTTAAATACTTTTGTGAAAACCATCTTTTAATTGCTATATTTGAAATACTACTTCCCTTAAGTGCCAATTGATACCTTGAAAATACTAAATCTTTTTCTTTTTTTGATCTTTTATAAACTGAAGAAATTAATACTAACTTATTAATTTTTTTGTTAAAATTATTGCAAAATTGGAGAGCAATTAAACTTCCTATTGAAAAACCTATTAAATTAACTTTAGTAAAACCTAGATAATTTATAAGGTTATTTAATTGAATACCTAAATTTTGATAGTTTATTTTTTTTAATTTTTTTTTTGTCCTACCATGATTTAATAAATCATAGAAAAGAATATTCTTTTTAAAATATCTTTTTTGATTAGACCAAGCTGAACTATCTAATCCAACTCCATGTATAAAAATTGTGGGGATATTTTTTTTATCTAAGTGGTATTCATAGTAAGTATCATTTTTATCATAACCTTTTATAAATTTGTTGGTTATGGTTTGCATTAAGATGCTTGTTTAATTCTAGCCTTACTCTTATCTTTAAAATGAGGTATTACCTTTTCAGTAAACATTTTAATACTATTCATACAATCTTTATGATTCACACCTGGAAAATTTGACCACACTTGCAAGTATTCTAAGTTTAATTCTGATTGTAATTCTTCAATTTTTGAAATAACATAGTCGATTGTACCGAACAGCATATTACGTTCATGGAGAAAGTCATAATTAAGTAAATCAAGTTTATTTTCAGTTTTTGGAAGCTCTTCATCAGGATTCATATGATTACCTAAGCCCCTCCAATGACATACCCACTTAATATAATTTATCATTTGTTCGCCAGCTTTTTCCTTAGCTTCTTCCATGGAATTAGCTAAAAACATATCCCTTACCAAACATATTCCTTCGCCCATTTCTACATTTCTTTTTTCAATTTTTGATTTAGCATTTTTATAAACTTCAAAACGTTTTTTTAGAGTTTTAACTGTAGGAATCCACATTATAGTATTTATATTATTTTTTGCTGCCCACTCTATAGAGCTGTTACTATCTACTACTTGCCAAAGAGGAGGGTGGGGTTTTTGAATAGTTCTAGGCACAATACTTAATTTCTTTAAAATTTTTGTTTTAATATCCATGAATTCTTCATTAGGTGGGCTCATACTATGATTCCATTCAAAATTTGGAGTAGGGTATGTATAAAATTCACCTTTGTGATCAAAAAACTTTTCAGACCATGCTTTTTTTAATATTGTTATTGTTTCTTCAAATAATCTAAAATTTTTTTCATTATTTTTTGTATCTGCCTCTGGATTAATATTTAAGGCTTCTCTTCCATAAATTCCTCTTCCAATTCCAGCTTCCACCCTTCCATTAGACAATTGATCTAATAAGGCAATATCTTCAGCTATTCTTATTGGATTCCAAAAAGTAATAATACTTGCAGCTTGCCCTATACGAATATTATTTGTTCTTGCAGCTATATCTGCACTTAACATTAGCGGGTTTGGACATATTTCCATTCCTTCATGACTAAAATGATGTTCAGTGAACCAAATGGAGTCCCAATTATTTTGATCACAATAAACGGATATTTCTCTTATTTCCTCTAAGATTTGAGTATATTTTTTTTGATTATTCCAATTTGTTGAATTACAAAAATAACCGAATTTCATACCTACCCTCCAACTTTTGTAGGCGACCGATCCCACTTTCGTATCTTACGACGAGTTATGTATCGCAATATCTATAGTATTCTTTAATGAGAAAAAAACAATAAATATGTAATAAATTGTTAATTAAAACTGTGATAATGTTAATTTATTTAATAAAAGCTCTAATTTATTAATGATCAAAAATATAATATTCGATTTTGATGGAGTTTTGGTTGATAGTGAGAAACTTGTTGGCCGGGCTTTCGCACAATATTTGGCAGATAGAAATATCCCATTTTCTGAAGAAGAATTTGCACTTTATGCTGGTAAAAAAACTATACATATAATTCAAGAACTTTCTGTAAAATTTAAAATTGAAAATCAAAAAAATTTTTTTGATGATATTATGAAAATTGCTTTAGATATTTTTGTAAATGAATTAACGCCTGTACCAGGAGCAGAAAATTTTTTAAAGAGTTCAAATTGTAATTTTTTTATTGGATCTAATAGTATGAAAGAAAGAATTCTTATAGGTTTAAAAAAAGTAAATTTCGAAAGTTATTTTAAAGAAGATAAAATATTTTCTTTTGATATGGTAAGTAATCCAAAACCAGAGCCAGATGTATATTTAAAAGTTATTGAAACTTATAAACTTAATAAAGATGAAACAATTATTATTGAAGATAGTGCAGTTGGAGTTACTGCTGGTGTGAAAGCAGGTGTAAAAGTTATAGGCTTTACTGCTGGCGGACATTGGTTTCCTCAAAGATCACAACAAGAATTACTAGATGCAGGAGCTGATTTAATTATTGATAATTACATTGATTTATCAAAAAAAATTAAAGACTTATGAATGAAGGGCCATTAGTTAAAGGAAATCCTCTAAGAATTTCAGTCTATGCATTATTATTTTGTTATATTATTGGGGAATTTATTTTACCAAAGTATCCTTTAATTTATATTATTAATTTAATAGGTATAACTGGTTTAATTATCAGTCTAATATTTTTCTTCTCTGGATTTGAAATTTTTAAATCTTATAAAGAAAACCCTGTCCCAACCTCAGCTTCTAAAAGATTAATTAAAACTGGAATTTTTGCATATACTCGCAATCCTATTTATTTATCTTTTGTTCTGTTTCATTTCAGTATGTTTCTTGTTTTTGAAAATGTTATGTATTTTTTAACTTCTATAATATTATTTATATGGATAAATAATTACGTTATAAAACCTGAAGAAGAATATCTAACTAATACTTTTGGAGATGAATACATAAGATATAAAGAAGCTGTTAGTAAATGGATTATTTTTTAATGTAGAAGTTTAGAAGAGAGTTAAAGTTGTGATTAAATTATGGATATTTGTTATAATATTATTCAGTCATAATATATATGCCCAATATGACTCTAAAGATGAAAATAGAATAATAGATACTTCTGATCAAATAATAATTTTATATAATTTAGCTAAAAAAAATATTGAAGATAAAGAATTTAAAAAATCACTTAAATTACTTAAAGCTCTTTCAAGAAGAGATGATCTAGGAAGTTATGAAATAGAAATATTTAATTTACTTGGTGATAGTTATAGAAAAATAAAAAAACCTAATTTTGAAAAGTCAGAAAAAGCATACAAAAAAGCACTAGCTATTGATGAAAATAATATTGTAACATATTTCAATTTAATTGACCTTTATTTATTAATTAATGAGAAAGAAAAAGCTGAAGAAATATTAATTAAACTTGGTAATTTGATAGGTACTGATCAAAATGTATACAAAGAATTAAAAGAAGAGATATTAAACTTTTAATTATATATTAAATTTTTAATTCTTTGATTTTTGTCAATTTTGATCACTATATCAGCTCTTTTTGGCAGCACTCTAATCATAAATTTAGTAATTTTTTCATAATGAGATATAAAATATTCTAATTCTTTTTTATTCATAATTTTTTTATTATTTCTTTCCCTCATCATTTTTTCTTGTTTAAATCTCCAATTTAAAACATAGTTAAAACTTGAAGATTTTAAGAAAATTTTCTTTTCAAAAAGTTTAAATAAATTTGAATATTCATTTTTTAGTTTCTGATTATAAAAATTTCTCCATATCATGTGAGGATCTTCTTTTTTTTCTAATAAATTAATATTTTTATATAAATACTTTTTCTCTATTGGAGGTGATCCACAACACCATCCTTCAAGAATTAAGATATCAGCTTTCTGAATAATCTTTTCTTTTTTTTTTGACCGATCATCCTTAAGTTTATCAAATATAGGTTTATAAATAGGATACTTCTTATTTTGAAACGAATTAATATCTTTTATTAATTTATTTAAATCATGTGTACCAGGAACACCTCTAGTAATTAAAAGAGGATGAATTTTTTTTGATAATATCCATCTTTCTTTCTTTGGCAAATAATAGTCATCTAGGCTTAATGTTAATATTTTTTTTTCATAAAATTTAAGAATATTTTTTTCAATAATTTTAAGTAAAGTTGATTTACCAATTCCTTGTGATCCAGAAATCAAAATTTTTTTTTGTTTTGAATTGGCAATGTTTTCAATTATAGGTAAAATATATTTACTTATGTATTTTTTTGAAAATTTTTTCTTAGTTAAAATACTTAAGTCTTTATTAATTGAATTGACAATTTTATTTTTCATAATAATTATATGTCAATTTACTATATTAAGATTAAGTGTATATAGAAAGTTTATAAACTTATGAAATTTTTATTTGATTTAGGTGGAGTGTTTTTTGATTGGGATCCTAAATTTTTTTTTACAAAAATAATTTCTGATAAAGATGAGATGGATTTTTTTTTAACAAAAGTTTGTAATGATGAATGGAATTTAGCCCAAGATTCAGGTCGTAGTATTGAAGATGGAGAAAAAGATATTATAAAAAAATTTCCTGAATATGAAAATCTTATAAGGCAATACTACCCAAATCATAGAAAAATGATCAAAGGAACTTTTCAATCTTCAGTTGATATTTTGGTAAAATTAAAACAAAATAATTATGAATGTTTTGTTTTATCTAATTGGTCCTCTGAAACATTTATAGACATTCCTAAAGAATTTAAATTTATGAATAATTTTGATGGCTTATTAATTTCTGGAGAAGACAAACTTGTTAAACCTGATCCTAAAATTTATTTATTAGCTATAGATAGATTTAATTTAGATCCAAAAAATACAGTATTTATTGATGATAAGTTAGTAAATATTAATGCTGCTAAAAAACTTGGATTTAAAACAATACATTTAACTAATCCTAATATAATTGAATCTGAGATAAATAAATTTATAAAATAGAATAAATTTATTGAGCAGAGAAGTTTACTAGAGGAATACTTCTTTAGGAGGAAATAATATGAAACTCTCTGCTCACTTAAATAATATAACTAAAACGTTTTGGGGTATCAAAATATGAACGAATCGGTAATATTTCTCATCTATTTATGATTAGTAAATATACCGATTCTATTAATTATTGTTATTATTATTTAAAAGCTTGGTTACTGCTATCAAATAATTGACAACGTGAAGCTGTGAAACCAACTTTTACAGTATCGCCAACTTTAATATTAGAGTCACCTTCTGTCTCTACAACGAGAGGTTCACCATCTTTTTCTAAATATAGAAATGTACCAGAACCAAGTTTTTCCACTACAAAAACTTTGCTTTCCCAGCTTGCATCACCATCTTGATTAACTAATAAATGTTCAGGCCTAATACCTAAGGTAACTGAATCACCATTCGATGAATTTGAAGAAGTTTTTGGTATTGTAATTTTGGATGTTCCAAAAATATCTATTTCTGTAGAGTCATTCGTTGAACTTAAGATCTTGGAGTCAACAAAATTCATTTTTGGTGATCCAATAAATCCTCCTACAAAAAGATTTGATGGATTACTATATAATTCCATAGGAGAGCCTTTTTGTGAGACTATGCCTTCATCTAAAACAACTATATCATCTGCTAGTGTCATTGCTTCAGTTTGATCGTGAGTTACATAAATCATTGTTGCATTAAGTTGATCATGTAATTTAGCTAGTTCAACACGCATTTGAACTCTAAGAGCTGCATCAAGATTTGATAAAGGCTCATCAAATAAGAAAACTTTTGGTTTTCTAGTTATAGCTCTACCAATAGCTACACGTTGTCTTTGACCTCCAGAAAGTTGCTTTGGTTTTCTTTGAAGATATTCTTCAATTTGCAAAATCCTCGCAGCTTCTTGTACTCTTTCATTTATTTCATCTTTTGATCTTTTTTCTAATTTTAATCCAAAAGCCATATTGTCAAAAACTGTCATATGTGGATATAAGGCGTATGACTGAAACACCATTGCAATATTTCTTTGTTTAGGAGGAAGATCATTAACGACTTCTCCATCAATAGAAATTGTTCCCGAATTAATATCTTCTAATCCTGCAATCATTCTTAACATTGTTGATTTTCCACACCCACTTGGGCCAACTAAAACAGTAAAAGATTGACTTTTTATATCAAGAGAAATGTCTTTAATAACATGCACATCTCCATAATATTTATTTATAGTATTAATATTTATATCTGCCACTTCATCCTCCTTTGAGCGATCTTTCAAGCAATTTTAGTTTATTCCAATATTGATTTAGAAGCAACTAAATTAAATAACCAAGGTGTTGATATTGTTTTTCTATCATATGATTTAAAAGTTTTTCAGCTTCAGTAACGTTATTAACAACTGGATCGGCTAAAAGGGCCTTTAAAGCCTTGTCTTTAGATTTTTCTAGAATTGCCTCAGCAGTTAATCTCATTACGCTTACTTGGCTTAGTAACAAAGTTGAAAAATCAAAAGGATAATTTTCTAATTTAATACCATGAATACCTTCTTTATTGATTATTCCTGGCACTTCCACCACTATATTTTCAGGCAAATATTCTATATACCCCTTATTAGGTAAATTAACTGCTGCCTCCTCATAATTTAAATCTTGAATTATCCCTTCAATAATTGCTACTACTCTTTCTTTAGGTTTTTTTTGAAGATCAAAATAATCTTGGTATGATTCCTCATTTTCATAAAATGTAAGACACTTTTCTCTATATTTTGTATAAAATTCTAAAATAGCTTCATGATCTGCTACGCTATATGCCCACTGAATATATTCTCCTAAATGACTATCAGTTGTTATTGGAAGATAACTGTATCTATTAAATAATTCAAAAAAAACTCCTCTTTCTGCCCCAGGCTTTTGTCCCCATATTTCATGATCATTTACATAATTTTTGAAATATTCAGGTCCTTTTTTTCTAATGATTGGATACGCGTCTTTTGCTGTATCTTTAAATTTTGCTTCTACGAGAATACTTAAATGATTTAATCCTCCAGCTCTATATTCAATATTTTCAAATGGAGTATTTAAAATATCTGGAAGTTGTCTCTCCATGGAAGCTATCTCATGACAAAGACCTATAAATTTCATTGAAGGATATTTTGTAGTTATTGTTTGACAAACCCTTTGCATAGGATTTGAATAATTAAAAACATATGCATTTGGACAAATTTTATTAATGTCATCACAAATTTCAACTATTGGTGGAGTAACTCTCAGTGAATGAAAAAGACCACCTGGACCTCCATTCTCTCCAAAAACTTGTTGAAAGCCATATTCTAGAGGAACTTTCCAGTCTTGATCCCATAAATCAAATCTTGGTTGAACTTCTATGGATATAATACAAAAATCAGCTTTTTTTAAAGCATCTTTTCTGGAAGTTGTTGCCTCTATTGTAAAATTTAATTTTAATTTCTCTTTGTATTTTTTTGCTATTAATTCTGTATTTTTTAAGGACTCAGCATTAATGTCATGAAGAACAATCGTAGATTTATCAAGTATTTTCGATTTAAAAATATCACCAATCGTACCTAATCCAAAGTTTGTACTTCCAGCTCCAATCAAAACAATTTTACTCATAATTTAACCCTTTACTGATCCTGCAACTAAACCCCTAATAAAATATCTTTGTAGTAAAAAAAATATCAAAAGAGGAACTGTCATAGATACAAAAGCACCTGTTGTCAAAATTTCCCAATTCTCTCCTCTTGATCCTAATAATTCTTTTAATTTAGCTGTTAGAATTATTTCACTAGGTACTTGATCTAAAAATACTAAACCAACTAATAAATCATTCCAAACCCACAAAAATTGTAAAATAAAAATTGAAGCAAAAGCAGGAATAGACAGAGGTAAAATTATACGCAGAAATATATCATAATGAGTAGCACCATCTACTCTAGCTGCCTCCATCATTTCATTTGGTAAAGATTTGATAAAATTTCTTAACAAGAAGGTTGTTGAAGCTAAACCAAATCCAGTATGCGCCATCCACACACCTGGATAAGATTTAGCAGCAACTCCAAATAGTGCTCCAATATCATTATATATCGTTAAAATAGGTATAAGAGACATTTGTAGGGGCACAACTAAAGATGCAATAACGATAGCTAAGAGAGTATCTCTTCCAAAAAATTGCATCCAAGATAATGCATATGCAAAAAAAGAGCAAATTATTAGAGGTATAAGGGTTGAGGGTATGGCAACAGCTAAAGTGTTAATGAATGCCTGTCCTATTCCCTCTTTAAATAATACCTCTTTGTAATTATCAAAAGTAAATTTTGGAGGACTTAAAGAGGTAGTAAATATTCTTTTTCCCTTTTTTTTCTCAAATTTATTTAATGATTTCCAAATATAATCTCCATTTTCAAAAATATTTACTTCACTTTTATCTTTAAAAATTCCTGTTTCACCAATTTTAAATTGATTTATTCTTTTAGAAGAAATACCAAAACTTTGTATTTTCTTACCTTCTACATTATTAAAAAAATTACCTTTAATTATAAAATAACCATTTTCTTCAATTTGTTCTTCTTTTCCTGACATTCTATAAATCTCATTTACATGAGTGGTTGTTAAAGATGTCCACCATCCGCTTATAGCAAGTAAGTCTTTGTCTCTTAATGAGCTGATGAACAAACCAAAAGTAGGAGTAATCCAAATTATAACAAAAAATAATAGTAGCAATTGAGATAGCAGAGATGAAAAATTAATTTTTTTTATCATATTTTTTGCTCTTCTCTATGTTTATGTATATTCCAAATCATTATAGGGATTACTCCAAGCATTATAACAATTGCTAATACACTTCCTCTCCCTGAGTCTCCTCCGCCTCTAAACATCCAATCATACATTAAATTAGCTAAAACCTCTGTTTGCCATTCTCCATTTGTCATAGCAAAAATAATATCAAAAATTTTAAGAACCAATATCGTTATTATGGTCCAAATAACTAAAATTGTTTGCTCAAGATATGGAATGATTATTGAAAAAAATATTCTAAATTCACTTGCTCCATCAATTCTTGCTGCCTCTAACATTTCTTTTGGTATACCTCTTAAAGCAGCACTAAATATTACTAATGCCAATCCTGTTTGTATCCAAATCATAATTGCCATTAAAAAAAGATTATTCCAAATTGGAATAGTGATCCAAGCTTGAGGTTCAAATCCAAAAAAGACAATTATAGCGTTAAGTAATCCAATTTGAACATCTCCCGGACCTCTATATTCATAAATAAACTTCCAAATTACTCCTGCACCAACAAATGAGATTGCCATAGGCATAAAGATAATAGATTTTGCAAAAGTACCCCACCATATTTTATCTGCAAGTTTTGCAATTACTAAACCAAAAAAAGTACTTAAGGTAGGAACTACCAACAACCACCCAAGATTATTTAATATTCCTCTTCTAAATTCTGGATCCTTAAATGCCCAAATATAATTATATAGTCCGACAAAATCTCTGCCAAATTTATCATAAAAACTTAATCGTACTGTTTCAAAAACTGGGTAAAGAATAAATATAAATAAAACTATAAATGCAGGAGCTATAAAAATTACAGCTCTAATAGAAGTTTCGTGTGAAAATTTTTTAGATTTATTATTTACAAAATGATCTAATATAAAATTTGATATATGAAAGTATGCAATAAATATTAATATTCCAAGACAAACAATAAGAAATAAAGAAACTATACTCACAAGAAATTTATTATACAAAATAAGCAGGCGAACAAGTGAATTGTTCGCCTGTTAATAGGAGGTATTATTTTATTGCGTCCCAGCTAGCTTGGATAGAATCAGCAACATCTTTTGCAGATTTTCCATTGGTATAATCAACCATGCCAGTCCAGAAACTTCCAGCGCCTATTGCGCCAGGCATTAAATCTGAAGCATCAAATCTAAAAGTAGTAGCTCCTGTTAGAATTTCCCCAAGTTTTCTAAAAGTATCACTTGCATATTTACTGCCATCAACACCTTTGTGAGGAGTTAAAAATCCACCCTTAGCCATCCAATGTTCATGAGGTTCAGGATGCATTAAGAATTTCATAAATTCTACTGTAGCTTGATTATCATTTGTCGCTGCTACAACTGTTCCTGCTCCAAGTACTGGAGTACCAAGATCTTTAGTTGAAAAAGCAGGGAAGTAAAAGAAATCATAATCTACTCCAGCTTCAAGTCCTTCTGGGAAAAAAGCAGGAATAAAACTTGCCTGACGGTGCATCATACATTCAGATGGTGAAGTAAATAGGCCATTAGGCGCATCTCTGAAATCTGTAGTTGCGACTGCTTTTGATCCACCGTTGACATAATTGTCATTAAGAGCGAATGAACCAAAAAAATCCATTGCTTCTAATACCTTAGGATCATTAAATGGCATGTCATTTGACACCCAATCATCATACACACTTGGTGGATGAGTTCTTAGCATAATATCTTCCATCCAGTCAGTTGCTGGCCAACCAGTTGCTGCACCAGAGCCCAAACCAATACACCATGGAGTATTTCCATCAGAGGCCATTTGTTCAGTTAAAGCTATCAATTCTTCCATAGTGCCAGGTATTTCATAGCCATTATCTTCAAAGTTATCTGGTGAATACCAAACTAAACTTTTAACATTTGTTCTAAAGAAGATTGCATAAAACTGATCATTACCATTTTCATCTGCATATGTAGAAAGATCTACCCAAGACTGACCAGCTGCATAATTATCTAAAACTAATTGTTTTATATCATTTCCCATTGGTGCAAGACCACCCATAGCTGCAGCATTTGCTGCTAAACCAGGTTGTGGGAAAACAACTAGATCGGCTGCACTTCCAGCTTTAAGGTCAATCATAACTTGTTGCTCAAAACTATCTGAACCTCCATATTCAACTTCAGCTCCAGTAGCCTTAGAGAAGATATCCATAACCTCTCTCATAGTTGCGTCTTCAGGTGCTAACCACGGACCAAACATGGTAACTTTTTGGCCACTTAAATCAGGACCAGTATAATGTCCTCCAGCAAAAGCACTGCTATTAAAAAATAATATAGCAATTGCAGATGCTAAAAATAATTTTATTGTTTTTATCATTAATTGTTCCTCCGTCTTAAAATTATAATTAATAAATAAATATTTTACCAAAACGTTTTGGTTGTCAATTGATTATATTTAAAATATGGATATATGTGTTAGTAAATATTATTTTATGGATATTCGAAAATTAGCAAAAAAACTAAATTTATCAATTACAACTGTTTCTAGAGCTTTAGGTGGTTATTCAGATGTTAGCGAAACTACTAGAAAAAAAGTAATTAAATATGCTAAAAAATATAAATATTCGCCAAATCCAAATGCTAGTAGTTTAGCTTCCGGCAAATCAAACACCCTTGGATTTGTTATTCCTCTTTATGGTCTTAATTCTAATACTTTGAACCAAGCTTCTTTTTTTGAATTTATAGCAGGAATGTCAACTAAAATTCATTCTGAAAATATTCAATTTTTTATGATGTTTGCAAATAATGAAAAAGAAGAAAAAAATGCTTATGAAAAATTAATTCATGTCCAAAAAGTTAATAAAATTATTTTACATAATATAAAGATAAAAGATTCAAGAATAGATATGTTAAAAAAAAATAAAATAAAATTTGTTGCATGGGGTAGAACTCAAGGGTTGAATAATCATTCTTGGGTAGATTTAGATAATGAAGAAAGTGCAAAGGTAATAATGCAATATTTAATTGAAAAAAATCATAGACACATAGCTTATGCAAATATTGCGGAAAATTATAATTTTGCCTTTCAAAGAAAGCAAGGTTACCTTTCTTCTCTTAAAAAAAATAAAATAAAATTTAATGAAAATTATTATATATCGATTAAGAATGAAGATCCTGATCAAAGTGCTTCAGCTATTAAAAAAATGTTAAATAAATATTCTAAAATTACAGCTATAATATGCTCTACTGAATATTCTGCTGTTGGCGCAATTAAGGCTTGCAATCAATTAAATAAGAAAATTGGAAAAGATATATCTATTATTACTTTTGATGGCCCAGTTGTTTCTACAATAGCAAATCCTTCTTTAACTGCTATAACCCATGAAAGAAAAAAGCTAGGTCAAAAAGCTATAGAAATATTAACTGATATGGATAAAAATAATAAAACTTATACCTATTTAGCTAAAGCAAATATAATTGATAGAGGATCTGTTTGTAAATTAAAGAAAAAGTAAGTTAATTTATATTTAATTCTTCTTTGTTTAATGTCATATTTATTTAATTTGTAGAAAATTAAAAACTTAATATATAAGGATTTTATGAAGTTAGTTTTAGTTGGAACAGGCTATGTTGGTCTTGTCTCAGGTTCTTGTTTTGCTGAGTTTGGATACGAAGTTATCTGCGTAGATAAAGACGAGTTTAGAATTTCAGAATTAAAAAAAGGAAAATGCCCTTTTTTTGAACCTGGAATAGAGGAATTATTATCAAAACATAGGGACCAAACTAAACTACTTAGTTTTACATCTTCTTTGCCTGAAGCTATGGAAGGTGCTGATATCATATTTATTACTGTAGGCACTCCATCTAAAAGGTTAGAAGAAGATGCAGACCTAAGTGCTGTATGGAATGTAGCAAAAGATATAGCTAATAATATAAAAAAATACACTTTAGTTGTAACTAAATCAACTGTTCCTGTTGGAACTACTAAAGAGATTAAAAAAATTATTTCAAAAATTGTACCTAAAGAAAATTTTGATGTTGTATCCAATCCAGAATTTCTTAGAGAAGGATCGGCTATAAATGATTTTATGCGACCAGATCGTATAATTATTGGAACTGATAATGAAAAATCAATAAAAATTATGAAAGAATTATATCGCCCTTTATATTTATTAGAAACTCCAATTATTACTTCATCGATAGAATCTTCTGAAATAATAAAATATGCCTCAAATAGTTTTTTAGCTACAAAAATTAGTTTTATAAATCAAGTTGCTGATTTATGTGAGGCTGTTGGAGCTGACGTGCAGGAGGTAGCTAAAGGAATGGGAATTGATAAGAGGATAGGCTCCAAATTTCTTAATGCTGGACCTGGTTTTGGAGGCTCATGTTTTCCTAAAGACGTTAAAGCTTTTACATCTTCAGCAAAAAAACAAAATATAAATTTTTCAATCTTAGACGCTGTAAATTCATACAATCAAGATCGACCATTAGAAATATCAAAAAAAATAATTAATTTAAAAAAATATAATAAAAATTCAAAATTAGCGTTATTTGGATTAAGTTTTAAACCTAATACGGATGATGTTCGTGATTCTACTTCTCTTAAAATTGCACAATACTTATTTGATCAAGGTGTTATGATTAATTGTTATGACCCTGTAAGTAATGATAATGCTATGGATTTGTTTCCTAAGTTTAACTATTTTAAAAATGCCTATGAGGCTAGTGAATCAGTTGATGCAATAATAATAGGTACTGAATGGAATGAGTTCAGGGCTTTAAATTTTTTAAAACTAAAAAGTCTTATGAAAAATTTAGTAATTTTTGATTTAAGAAATATCTATAATAAACAAGAGCTATCAGATTTAGGATTTGAGTATTATGGAATTGGTAAATAATTTTTTTATAGAAAAATTTAATCCTGAAGTACTTAGGGAATATGATATTCGAGGAATTGTTGAAAAAGATATTAATCAAAACACAGCTTATACTATCGGTAGAATATTTGGGCATATAGTAAACAATAGATTTAATGAAAAATCTATTGTTGTTGGTTATGACGGAAGAAATACATCCCCAAATCTTCAAAAAGCTTTATGTGAAGGGCTTATTGAAAGTGGATCAAATGTTAAAAACATTGGCTTATGTCCGACACCAATGACATATTATGCTCACCACTTTTTAAATACAAATGCAGCAATTATGGTTACTGGGTCTCATAATCCTTCTGAATATAATGGTTTTAAAATGGTATTAGATAAGAATCCTTTTTATGCAAAAGATATTCAAAATTTTAAGAATTTAACAGATAATAATAAACTCATAAAAGGGAAGGGAAAGCTTGAATCTATTAATATTAAAAATCATTATATAGATCGTAATCTTGAAAATATTTATTTTAAAAAAAAATTAAAAGTTGCTTGGGATATAGGTAATGGATCAATGGGAGTAGTTATGGATGCTATTACATTGAAGATGAAAAATATTGAAAATATACTTATAAACAAAGAAGTTGATGGAAATTTTCCAAATCATCATCCTGATCCAACAGTGCCAAAGAATATGATTCAATTAATTGAAACAGTAAAAGAAAATAATTGCGATGTTGGATTAGCATTTGATGGAGATGGAGATAGATTAGGTGTTGTAGACAATAAAGGGAGAATAATATGGGCTGATCAATATATGTTATTATTAGCTAAAGAAATATCATCTATTTATGAAAATCCAAAAATTATTATGGATGTTAAATGTTCTAAAGTTTTTTTTGATGAAGTAAGAAAATTTAATTGTGAACCAATTATGTATCAAACAGGCCATTCTCCTATAAAAGAGAAAATGAAAGAACTTAATTCTCCCTTGTCTGGAGAAATGAGTGGCCATGTCTGTTATGGTGATGATTTTTATGGATATGATGATGCTTTATATGTTGCACTACGCTTACTTAGAATTTTATCACAAGAAAAAGAAACTTTGTCTGAATTAATAAATCAATTTCCTCAAACTATTTCGACACCTGAAACAAGATTTGATGTAGATGAAATAAGAAAATTTGAAATTATTCAAGAAATTAAGGAAAGATTAAAAAATAATAAAGAAGAAATAATTGATATTGATGGTGTGAGAGTACAAAATAGTCTTGGATGGTTTTTAATTAGAGCAAGCAATACACAAAATCAACTTACTTGTAGAGCTGAAGCTTTAAACAAAGACGATCTCAAAACTTTAACAAATTTGATTGAAGATCAACTATCATTAAGTGGTGTTAATTTTAAATTTAACCACGAATAAAACAATCTCGTTTGTATTTTTTTAATCTTGAACAAGCTAATTTTGCATCCTTTTTTGAAAAAAATTGAAATCTAGATTCATATAATTGTTTTCCATTAGATTTAATGAGAGCTACTGTAGCCTCTTTATTATTTGTTGTTTTTGGATATTTTTTTCTAATTAATTTTAAATGTTTTTCTGCATTTTTTTTATATTTAAAAGTTCCTACAACTACTATGTATTTATTTTTAGAAGTATTATTATCTATTTTTTTAGATATTACAGTTTTTTGATTATTTGTTTTTTCTATTTTTAATTTTTTAAATGATCTATCCATAAGAAATGCAAGACTTTTATTTCTTTGTTTTCCTGTATCTCCACCAAAATACACACCTATAAGTCTTTTATTTTTTCTTACTGCTGAAAAAGCTAATTGAAAACCTGAAGCCCGAATATATCCTGTTTTTATTCCATCTGCACCTTCATAGGATAGCATTAATTTATTATGAGTTTTATAAGTTTTATTTTTCCAAACAAATTTTGTTTTACTAAACAGTTTATATTCGTTAGGAAAATTTGTAATTAAAGCATGTGATAAAATAGATATGTCACGAGCAGTTGTCATTTGAGCTCTATCAGGAAGGCCATGAGCATTTTTAAATGTAGTTTTATTCATTCCTAGTTTTCGTGCATATGCAGTCATAAGTTTTGCAAATTCTTTTTCTGTTCCAGATATATTTTCAGCAACAACTGTGGCTACATCATTTGCAGATTTAACAATTAATGCCATAACAGCATCTTCAACACTAATGCTTGTTCCTGCTTCCAAATAAAGTTTACTTGGAGACTCAGAAGCTGCAAATTTTGAAACTTTTAATTGTGTTTGCCAATTTAAGTTATCTTTATGTATATAATCAAAAACTATATAGAGAGTCATAATTTTTGTAAGAGATGCAGGAAAATTTAATGTATCAGCATTAACTTCAAATAAAACTTCTTTAGTTTCATAATCCATTACTATTGCAGCTTTTTTTGCAAATAAACTATTTGAAACTAGAATAATGAAAATGAAAAAAAAGACTTTAATGTATGTAGAAATTTTAATCATGTAATCTGTATTCTTCTAACACATCTTTTTCGCTTCTCTCAAATAGAAATATATTTAATCTTAAAAAAATTATATAAAATTAGAAAAACTAGTTAGAACCTATTTTATCTTTATTATTGCATCTATTTCTACTGAAATATCAAGGGGTAAGGCTATGGATCCTACTGCAACTCTTGTATGTTTTCCTTTATCTCCAAAAATTTTTACAAGTAGGTCTGAAGCACCATTAATAATTATAGGTTGATTTGAATAATTTGGATTACAATTTACAAAACCTCCTATTTTTATAAAATTATCAAGCCTACCCCAGTCTCCAGCAATACTTTGTTTTAATATTGAAATAATATTTAGACAGCATAATTCTGCTGCCAATATAGCTTCTTTATCACTTATTTTATCTCCTACTTTTCCACTATAAATAATTTGACCATTTTTTGATGGAGCTTGACCAGATATAAATACTAAATTATCGGCAATTTTATATGGAACATAATTTGCAACTGCTGAGGGAGGTTCTGGTATTTCTAGTCCTAAATCCTTGATATTTTTTTCAAACAAGTGCATTAGGTATTTTATAAAACATTTTTAAAGAAGGTAAAGAAAAGATATGATTAAATTTAAAGAATTATTTTTTTTGTTTATATGCATATTAACTATTTTAATAGGAAGGTTATCAATGGCAAACGAGGATAGAGATACAATAAATATGACTTTAAAGGATGGGGTAGTTGTTATTGAGACTAGACCAGATTTAGCTCCAAAACATGTTTCGCAAATTAAACAATTGATTTCTGAAGGACAATATAACGGAGTTGTTTTTCATAGAGTTATAGATGGTTTTATGGCACAAACTGGTGACGTGGAATTTGGAAATTCAGAAAAAAGTGATTTTAATTTATCTAGGGCAGGTACAGGTGGATCAAAAATGCCTAATATCCCAGCTGAATTCTCTAATGAAAATCATACAAGAGGAACTTTATCTATGGCTAGAGCACAGGATCCAAATAGTGCAAACAGTCAATTTTTTATCTGCTTTCAAGATTGTTCTTTTTTAGATGGACAATATTCAGTATGGGGGCAGGTAATAGAAGGAATGGAATTTGTAGACAATATTGTAAGAGGTGAACCACCTCAAAGTCCTGACAAAATTATCAAAATGGAGATTGTGAATAAATAAATTATGTTTGTTGCCGATCTGCACAATGACATTGTTCAAAGGGCAATGATTGGTGAAGATGTAGGTAAACTTACAAAACAAGGTCATACCGATTTAAGTAGACTAATTGAATCTTGTATTGATTTAGAAATTTTAATTATTTGGGTTTCAACTATAGATAAATCAGAGAGTGCATTTCAGAAAGCAAATGAAATGTATGATAAAATAGAAGAGCTATCAATCAATAATAATCTAGTAGATATTCCTAAAGATCTTAATAGTATAATAGATAACAAAAAAAATAACCTTCTTTCAATTCCAATTGGAATAGAAGGAGGGGAGGCAATAGAAAATTCTATAGATAAGCTTTTTCATTTTATTGAAAGAGGTATTTTATATTTTGGCCCAACTTGGAATCACTCTTTAGACTGGGTTTCATCTGGCAAAGATGAATTTGAAAAAAATGATAGAATAAAAATAAAAGGACTATCTAAATTTGGGAAAGAAGTGATTCATACTTGTAATGAAAATAATGTTATTATTGATGTTTCTCATATAGGAGAAAAAAGTTTTTGGGATATATCTTCTATTTCAAAAAAACCATTTATTGCATCTCATTCAAGCGTCTATAATTTATGTCCTCATTTTAGAAATCTAAAAGATGAACAGATATTAGAAATTAAAAATTCCAATGGAATTATTGGAATTAATCCTTATCCATTTTTTATCGATCCTAATTTTAAAAAAAAAGAATCAAATTATGTTAAAAATATTAAAAAGGAATTAGATCAAATAGGAATAAATGATACCAATCCAAATTTAAGATGGATTAAAAAACAACATTATTTGCAAAAAAAATTAACCAATATAGTTCCTTCATTAGATTTATTTATTGATCATATTGAATATATTATAAAATTAATTGGAATAGATTATGTAGCAATAGGAAGTGATTATGATGGCTTAGATTGTCTGCCAAAAGGTTGGAATAGTTGTCTTGATCATATTAAAATCTCTGAGTCATTAGATCAAAAAGGATATTCTTTTTTAGAGATTGAAAAAATTATGGGAAAAAATTTTTTAAGACTTTTAGAAAATAATTTTAAATAATTCTATAAAGTAACATTAAAGATATAATTATTAATACAATACCTGTAGTTTTTTGAATCATTAATTTTTTTTCAATTAATAAATTTTTAAGACCATATCCGGTTACTAATATACTGACTATTATATACCATATTGCGTCAATCAAAGATGCTGTTAGAACAAGAATAGAATTAAAATAAATGGAAGCATCAATAGCAATAAATTGTGAGTATACTGCAGTAAACCAAATCAAAATTTTAGGATTGATAATCGCTATGGTAAATCCTTGTAAAAAAGAATTTAGTTGGCTTTGTTTTTCTTCTTTTTTATCTTGTTTATTTTTTTGAAAAACAAACATTAATCCAAACAAAAATAATAAAACTAGACCTATAATTTGAATTATCATAAATACAGTTTGATTAGTTTGGAGAATTAAGCCAAGTCCCAGTACAGCTAATGTTGCATAAACACCAATTCCTATACCGTGACCTATAGAAGTTAGGATCCCTGCTAATCTATTGAAATTTACATTGTTTCTTATTACAATTGCCAAAGATGGACCTGGAGACATAGCTCCTGCGATACAGACAATAGCAAATTGAGACCAGACAAAAAATGTCATCTACTTACATCTTTTATAATCTTTAGATATTTCTTAATTGTGTTTTCTAATCCAAAATTAATTGAGTCAATTACTATTGCATGACCTATAGAAACTTCTTTTATTGAAGTAATTTCTTTTAAAAAAAAATTAAGATTTTCTAAGTTTAAATCATGCCCAGCATTAAAATCGATTATAGGGAAATTTTTTTTAATATAATTAACTACTTCTTTATATGGTTTAATAGATTCATCTTTTTTTGATTTATAATTATGAGCATAATCAAAAGTATATAATTCTACTCTATTTGGCGTAATTAATTCTAAATTTTCTAAAGTATTTATAGAAGGACTAACAAATATTGATACTCTGATATTATTTTTTTGAAATTCTTTTACAACTTCTTCTAAAAAAACTTTATTTTTTTTACAATCCCATCCAAAAGAAGAAGTAATAGCTTCTGGGGGATCTGGAACAAGAGTAACTTGATTAGGTGATACTTCTAAAACTTTTTTAATAAAGAATTCTGATGGATATCCTTCAATGTTAAATTCAATTTTACTATTATTATCTAATAATAAATTTTTAATATCTTTTAGATCAGCAAATTTTGTGTGCCTTTCATCTGGACGTGGATGTACAGTAATTCCATTTGCCCCATATAGAATACATTTTTTACATATTTCTATAAGATTTGGATAATCTGTACCTCTAGAATTTCTAAGAAGAGCAAATTTATTTACATTAATACTAAGCTGTGTCATTTTATAATTATTTTCTTCACCGATTAATATTTATTTAACATATATTATAGATTAAGAATAATATAAAAATGGAGGTAAAATGGCTACTTTAAATAAAAAAAATTTTGATAATCCAGATGAAACAATGACTCCTGAAAAAATGAAAGTTGATAATGTTGATTTAGGTAATGGTGTTAAAGCAGCAAGAATGACAACTCAACCAGGATGGAAATGGTCAGAATGCATAAAGCCAATGATAGGTACGGATACTTGCCAGAAAAATCATGTTGGAGTTTGTGTAAATGGAAAACTAATGGTTACTCATGAGGATGGATCTTCAATAGAAGTTGGACCTGGGGATGCATATACTTTTGCACCTGGTCATGATGCTTGGGTTGTAGGAGATGATGTATTTGTAGGATATGAGTTTGATAGTGAAACAGCTTCTACATATGCAAAAAAATAAAGAAGATTAATTAAAGAAAGGGAGAGTATGGCTACAATAATATATAGACGAACGATGCAAGTGCATATGGATAAGCTTAGTGAGGCAATGGAAATTGCAACTGAGCAAGCTAAAATTTTTAAAGAACTTACTGGCAATGATGAATTAGTATCTTTTCAAATTGGAGGTAATCCCAGAACGATTTGTCGTCAAAGAATGGTGGAAATGGATAAATTAGGAGAAGATGATGCAAAAGTATCAGAAGATCCTAAATGGCAAGAATTAGAAAAACGACATAAGGGAGTCTTTGTAGATGGATCTATGGTTGATGAAATGCGTTATGTTATTAATATGCCAGAATAATTTTATTTATTAAAATAGCGGGCTAAGCCCGCTTCCCATATTAAAAATATTTTTTTAAACTTTTTTTAAATTTATTCCTTTTTATTTAAATTTTTTAGAATATCTATCTTAAATGAAGAGTTTATTTGTAATTTTAGGAAATCAATTATTTGATACTAAATATATTCGTGATTTTAAAAATTCTACATTTTTTATGTGTGAAGATTATGAACTTTGCACTTATCAAAGACATCATAAATTAAAAATATTATTATTCTTATCCTCAATGCGATCTTATGCAGATTTATTGAAAAAAGAAAAATACAAAATAAAATATTTTGATTTAGATAATGATTTCAAAGTTCCATATGAAAGAAAGTTAAAAAATTTTATAATTAAAAATAATATTACTGAATTAATTACATTTGAAATAGAAGATAAATTTTTTGAAAATAAAATTAGAAAATTAGTAAATACAATTAAGATAAAATGGAAAATAATAGATTCCCCAATGTTTCTTAATTCTAGAAAAGAATTTAAGAATTATTTAAATCTTGCTAAAAAACCATTAATGGCTAATTTTTATAAAATTGTAAGAAAAAAATATCATATATTAATGGATGATGACAAACCTAGAGGAGGTAAATGGAGTTATGATAGTGAAAATAGAAAAAAATTACCAAAAAATTTTCAAATACCAAATATTCCTCAAATTCAAGAAACCAATCATACAAAAATATTAAAAGATATAGTTACCAAAAAATTTTCAAAACATCCTGGTAATACTAAAAATTTTTGGATACCCACAACTCAAAAAAATGCTGAAAAATGGTTAAATTTTTTTATAAAAAATAAATTAAATTTATTTGGAGATTATGAAGACGCAGTTGATAAAGACAATAATATTTTGTTTCATAGCGCACTAAGTCCACTTATAAATTTGGGCTTATTAACACCATTACAAATAATAAAAGAAATAAAAAAAGTAGAAATAAAAATAAAAATTAATTCATTTGAAGGTTATTTTCGTCAAATAGGTGGATGGAGAGAGTTTATAAGAGGAATATATCAAAACTATGACAAAAACTTAGAAAAAAATAATTTTTTTAATCATAATAATTTTTTTAAAAATAGTTGGTATGAAGGAACAACTGGGTTAGTGCCACTTGATCATTCTATTAAAAATTCAATTAATTATGGATGGACCCATCACATAGAACGTTTGATGATTTTAGCTAATTTAATGAATCTTTGTGAGATAAAACCAAGGGAAGTTTATAATTGGTTTATGGAAATGAATATGGATTCATCAGATTGGGTTATGATGCCAAATGTTTACGGGATGGGTCTTTTTAGTGATGGAGGGATTTTTTCTTCAAAACCTTATATTTGTGGATCAAGTTATATAATGAAAATGATGAACTTTAAAAAAGGTGAGTGGAATGATGTTATGGATGGATTATATTGGAGATTTATTAATAAAAATAGAAAATTTTTTTTAAAAAATCCAAGATTATCTATGATGGTTAGAATATTTGATAAAATGAAAATTGAAAGAAAAAATTATATATTAAATGAAGCAGAAAAATTTATTAACAAAAATACCTATGTCAAATAAAGTTTTATTTAATAATTCATGTAGTATTTGTAGATTTGAAATAAATCATTACAAAAAAATTTCTGATAATTCTTTTGAATGGATAGATATAACAAATAATGAGGAAGCAATAAGATTAACTTCTAAATCAAAAAAAGATTTACTAAGACGTTTACATGTTATTGATGGTAACGAAGTTATTAGTGGAGCAAAAGCTTTTATTTTTATATGGAAAAAAATTCCAAAATATAGGATGCTATCTAAGATACTCGAATTAAAAATATTTTTTTATTTTTTTAATTTGTCTTATGAAATAGTAGCTTTTTTATTGTATATTAAAAATAGAAAACAGCTAAAATGAAAAAAAAATTACCAAGTAAAGTATGTCCAATATGTAAAAGAAATTTTAATTGGAGAAAAAAATGGGCACTTAATTGGCATAAAGTTAAATACTGTTCAAAAAAATGCTCATCTAACAAAATTTTTGAATAATTTTTGGAATATAATTTTTAAAATTAAAGAATCCTTTATTACAATATTGCCATGCAAATAGATCAATTTCTCTATACAAAAAATTTACTTTTGTAAGATTATTTAAATTTATAAAATCTAAATTCTCTCCTACGTAGGGATAAAAAATATAAAAATCTTCTTTTATCTTTTTTATATCATCTATGTTG
>CACJSL010000010.1 GCA_902596065.1 uncultured Alphaproteobacteria bacterium
AATAATCATTGAAAAAAAAGTAAGTGTAAAACCAAATAATATTGAAATTCTAAATCCATAAATTAATCTTGCCAATACATCTCTAGCTTGATCATCTGTGCCAAGCCAATTTTTTTTTGAAGGGGGTGCAGGAGCTGGGACTTCTAAATCTCTAATAATAGTATTATATGTATAAGGTATCATAGGCATCACTAACCAACCTTTATTTTCAATTAATTCTATTACATAAGGGTCTCTGTAATCAGCTTCTGTCTCAAAATCTCCTCCAAAATTTGTTTCTGGATATTCTTCGAAAATTGGAAAATATAAATTATTATTATATTTTATTATCAAAGGTTTATCATTTGCAATAAAATCTGCAAAAATTGATATAAAAAATAAAAAACTAAATATCCAAAAAGAATACCAACCTCTTTTATTTAATTTAAAATTATTTAATCTTCTTCTATTAAGGGGGGAAATTTTCATCAATATTCTCTTGTTTCAAAATCTATTCTAGGATCAATTATTGAATACATAATATCTCCAAGTATTCCCATGATTAACCCAAGCAGTGAAAAGAAATACAAAGTTGCAAATATTACAGGGTAATCTCTGGTTAAAGCCGCTTCATATCCTAGTAATCCTAATCCATCTAATGAAAATATAACCTCAATAAATAGAGAGCTAGAAAAAAGTATTCCTATAAAAGCAGATGGAAAACCTGCTATTACTATTAACATAGCATTTCGAAAAACATGTCCATATAATATTTTTCTTTCAGGCAAACCTTTAGCTCTGGCAGTCATTACATATTGTTGATTTATTTGATCAAGAAAAGAATTTTTAGTTAAAAAGGTTAAACCTGCAAAACCACTGACTACCATAGCTAGCAAGGGAAGAGTTAAATGCCAAAAATAATCTTTTATCTTTAATAAAAAACTAAGATCTTCAAAATTTTCAGAAACTAATCCTCGAAGAGGAAAAATATCATAATACCTACCACCTGCAAAAAATACAATTAGTATAACTGCAAATAAAAAATTTGGAATGGCATAACCAATGGTAATAATTGTACTAGATGTTAAATCAAATTGACTACCATCCTTTACTGCTTTTCTAATACCTAGTGGTATAGAAATTAAATACACAAGAAGAGTGGTCCATAATCCTAAAGATATAGAAACTGGCATTTTATCTAAAACTAAATCTATAACCTTTTGATCTCTAAAAAAACTTTCACCAAAATCAAAAGTTAAATAATTTATTATCATTTCAAAAAAACGTTTGTGAGCAGGCTGATCCATCCCATACATCTTCTCAATTTCTTTAATTATGTCGGGATCAAGTCCCTGTGCACCTCTGTATTTTGAATCAAAAGTAGAAGATTCAGAATAATCAAATGAGTTAAGATTCTCACCTTCATCAGCACCTGAAAATCTAGCAGTAGATTCAACGGCTGTTCCAGTCATCTGAGCAATCATTTGTTCAACAGGCCCTCCAGGAACAATTTGAACAACGGCAAAATTAATTATCATAATTCCTAGAAGGGTAGGAATAACTAAAAGTAACCGTCTAAAGATATATGCGGTCATAGATTTTAATTATATCATTTTTTATGATTAAAAGATGATTATTCTATTAACTATTCTAAAGATTTTTTTGTTTGACGAATATTTTTTTCTTTTTCAGGATCTATCCACCAAGTATTTGTGCCAAGTGAATATTTAGGTCTTATTTCTGGCCTATCAAATATATCCCAATATAGGGTTCTATATGAAGAAATATGCCATTGTGGAATTACATAATGTCCCCATAGTAAAACTCTGTCTAAAGCTCTTGTTGATTGAATCAGCTCTTCTCTATTTTTAGCAGAAATAACTTTTTCAATTAATAAATCTATAACATCATTCTCTATTCCAATGATATTTCTAGAGCCATTAGTTTTAGCAGCATCTGAACCCCAAAAATTTCTTTGCTCATTTCCTGGTGATAATGATTGCGAAAATGTACTAACAATTATATCAAAATCAAATGAGTCTATTCTATTTTGATATTGAGCACTATCAATCGTTCTAACACTTACTTCAATTCCAAGTTTTTTTAAGTTGTCTACAAACGGCAGAACAATTCTTTCAAAAGCAGGAGATACTAAAAGTATTTCAAAAACAAACTTTTTCCCTGTATTTTTGTGTACTAAGTTCCCTTCTTTTAAAATCCATCCTGATTGTTTTAATAACTCAGTAGCTTTTTGTAATTCTTTTCTTATAAAACCAGATCCATCAGTTTTTGGTACGCTAAACTCAGTTTTAAACATTTGTTGAGGTAGTTGATCCATATACGAATGTAGTAAATCTAATTCTTTGCCTGACGGTAGTCCTGATGATGCTAGTTCAGAATTTTCAAAAAAACTATTTGTTCTTTTATAAGCATTATAAAATAAGTTTTTATTAGTCCATTCAAAATCAAATGCGTATGATAATGCCTCTCTTACTTTTTTATCTTTAAAAATTTCTCTACGAGTATTATAAACAAAAGCTTGCATACCTTGAGGGTTTTCGTGGCTAATTAAATCTTTTTTAATTAAATTATTTTTTACAGCAGGAATTTCATAACTTGTAGCCCACTCTTTTGAAGAATTTTCTGAAAAAAAGTCTATATCACCTGACTTAAATGCTTCACGCTCAATTGATCTGTCTTTATAGTATTCATATTGAATAATACCAAAATTTTCAGTACCTTTTTTTATAGGTATGTTTTTCCCCCAGTAATTATTATCTAGTTCATAAGTAATTGATCTTCCTGCATCAAAATCTTTAATTCTATATGGGCCACTACCAATTGGAATTTCTAATGTAGTTTCTTCAAAATTTTTATTCTCCCAATAATGTTTTGGTAATACTGGTAGCTGACCTACAATTAGAGCTAATTCTAAATTGGTATTTCCTTTGAAATTAAATCGAACTTTATTCTTACTTTCTTTAATTGCCTCAACTACATCTCCATAATAATATTTATAAAAAGGATGCCCTTTTTCCATTAGTGTGTTGAAAGTCCAAATTACATCTTCTGGTGTAATTTTTTTTCCATCATGCCAAATTGCTTCTTCTCGAATAGTATATGCTACCCATGAACGGTCTTCTGGCCATTCAATACTTTCTGCAATCAGGCCATATTCTGTAAAAGCTTCATCACTTGAACTTTTAGTTAGAGTTTCATATAAATTTCCAATTCCAGCAGCTGCAGAACCTTTTAAAATAAAAGGATTAAAAGAATCATATGATCCAGTACTACTAAAAGTCACCTTACCACCTTTTAGGGCGTTTGGGTTAACATAATCTACATGTTTGAAATCACTGGAATATTTTGGACTTCCATGCATGGCTATTGCATGCGAATTATTAATTTCTGCTTTAACAGATATTGTTAATAATAAAAAACAGATAAAATAATAAATTTTAATAAATTTCATTGTTTAAATATAATTCAAAAATATAAAATAGCTAATTATTAATGATATCAATTATTTGATTATGTAAAGCTTTATTTGCAGTCGCAAGAATACTACCATCTGAATTAATAGTTATAGGTTGCCCATATTTATCAGTTACTATTCCACCAGCACCTTCAATAACAGGAATTAAAGCCATATAATCATGAGCTTTTAGTGTATCTTCTAATACTATATCTATTAAACCCGAAGCTATCATCCCGTACATATAACAATCTCCACCCAATCTGTAATATTTTGTTTGTTTAATTATTTTATCACAACTTTTTTTAAAGTGTTCATTTTCTAAGTATAAACCAGAAGTACAAAAATAACTTTTGTTTACTGAAGTAGTATTGGATGTTTTAACCACCCCATCATTCATAGTTGTTTTTTTGTCTATTATACCTATCCATCTTTCATTGTGCATCGGACAATTAATAATGCCAATTATAGGTTTGCCGTTATGGATAAGGGCAATTAAAGTTCCAAAATCTTTATGACCAGCAATAAAACTTCTTGTTCCGTCTATTGGGTCAATTACCCAAAGAAATTCTGAGTCAATATTTTGAGAATCAAACTCTTCCCCAAGTATTCCATGACTTGGATATTCTTTATTTATTAAATCTCTAATTTTTAATTCAACTTCTTTATCTGCTAAAGTAACAGGACTTTTATCTTCTTTACTTTCTATATTTAAGGAGGTTCTAAAATAATTTTTTATTAGCTTTTCTGATTCATCAGCAAGATGTTTAGAAAAGTTTATAAGTTCATCTAAATTTGAAAGCACGAACAATTAATAACTTATATTTTATGGAAGTGGTAATGGATTATCAGATTGTTCTCTCATGAATAAGATTAGATTCGCTCTATCTTCAGATTTTTTAAGTCCAACAAAATTCATTTTAGTACCCTTAATATAATCTTTAGGTTTATATAGAAATTTAGAAAGTTCTTCATAACCCCATACGCCTCCAAATTCTGCTAAAGCACTAGAATAAGCAAAGCCATCTACATTTGCTTTTGGTCTATTTACAATATTCCATAAATTTGGCCCCACTTTATTTTTACCATCTTTTGTGTAACTATGACACGATCCACATTTCTTATAAGTTTTTTCTCCTTTTTCTAATGAAGCACTGGCAAGTAATGTTAAGATAGATTCTATTTCTATTTCTGAAGTATCTTTATTTTCTTCTGTTGTAGTAGATTCTGTGCTTTCAACATTATAGGCAGTTTTAGTATTTGAGTCTTTATTTGGATTAACTAAATAATCTCCAATATTAGAGATTAAAAAAACTATAAGAACTGCCATAATTATAGCGGCAAGAATTTTATTAACTTCAAGACCAGACATGTGTAAGAACCATATATAGTTTTTTTTATAAAATGAATAGAGCTCAAATCATTCAAATAATTTTTTTAATAGTTTAATTGTCGCATAAACATATGAAAACAATAATTATTATTCCAGCAAGAATGGCCTCACAAAGACTTCCTAATAAACCTATGGCTTTAATTGACGGAATACCAATGATTCAAAGGGTATGGGAAAAAGCAAAATTAGCCAACATTGGAGAAGTGGTCGTTGCATGTTGTGAAAAAATAGTTTTTGACAAAATTAATTCTATTGGTGGTACAGCAATAATGACAAAATCTGATTTGCCTAGTGGAACTGATCGAGTTTATGAAGTTATTAATAATCATCCAAATGCTAATCAATTTGAATGTATAATTAATTTGCAAGGAGATATGCCTTTAGTTAATCCTAATGATATTCAAAAAGTCAGCATACCTTTAATGCAAGGTTTTGATATTGGCACCTTAGTTACCCATATATCTAAAGAAGAGGAAAAAAATATTAATATTACTAAGGCTAAGGTAAACTGGATAAAAAGAGAAAATATTGGGGAAGCCATAGATTTCTATAAAAAACCAAAAAAAGTTTTAAAAAATATTTATCACCATATTGGAATATATAGTTTTAGAATTAATAGTTTAAAAAAGTTTATAGGTTTAAAACCGTCAGAAAATGAATTATTTCATAAGCTTGAACAATGGCGTGCACTTGATTCCAATATGACTATCGGTACAAAATATATAGAAGAATCATATTTTGGCGTTGATACAGAAGAAGATTTGCTTAAAGCAGAAAATATTATAAAGGATAAAAAATGAATACAAATTTCAAATTTTCTTTTCAAGGAGTTAATGGTGCTTATAGTGAATTAGCGGGTATTGATCTTTATCCAAATTATAATTCAATTCCATGCAAAACTTTTGAAGAAATGTTTGAAAAAGTTAGAGATCAGGAAGCTGAAATTGCTATTGTTCCTATAGAAAACTCTAGAGCTGGTAGGGTAGGTGATACACAAAGATTAATACCTGACTCTAAATTGAAAATTATCGGAGAATATTTTTTAGAAGTAAATCACTGTCTTTTAGGTATTCCTGGCTCAACAATGCAAGAAATAAAAAGAGTACATAGTCATGAACAAGCAATTGCTCAATGCAGAAATAATTTAATTAAACACAACAAAGATATGATAGTAGCCGCTGATACTGCAGGAGCAGCCAAAATGGTTTCAGAATTAAATCAAAATCAGGATGCAGCAATAGCTTCTGAACTTGCAGCAAAAACTTATTCTTTAGACATATTGCAAAATAATTTTCAAGACTCTGAAAAAAATGTAACTCGTTTTTTAATTATGTCTAATAATCTTAATACTCTAGATAGTAATGATGACGACTTAATGACCACCTTAGTTTTTGAATTAAAAAGTATTCCAGCCGCTTTGTACAAAGCTTTAGGAGGACTAGCAAGTAATGGGGTAAATATGACAAAATTAGAAAGTTATATAAATCCCCAAGGTTTTGATGTTGCCCAATTTTATACTGATATTGAGGGACATCCAGAGAATAAAAAGGTTAAATTAGCTTTAGAAGAAATGAAGTATTACTGTAAACATGTTGATATATTAGGTGTTTATAAAATGTCTAATTTTAGAAAAAAATAATAAAATAGTTGTAACTGAGAGTAGGCCTTTTTTAGCAATAATGTTATATTGAAGCTGGAAGGTATTGAGGGCAAATAACTTGCTAATCCAGTCAGATCTGAAAAGAAGCAGCTGTAACAAGCTTATTTGGGTCTCTTTTGCCTTCCATTAAAAAATTTGCAAATGAAAGATTAATTATTAATGAATAATGAATATAAGGTTTTAGCAAGAAAATACCGCCCTCAAAAATTTAACGATTTAATTGGACAAGAAGTATTAGTAAAGACTTTAACAAATTCAATATTACAAAACCGTATCGCTCATGCTTATATTTTAACAGGTGTTAGAGGTGTAGGAAAAACAACTACTGCAAGATTAATAGCAATGAGTTTGAATTGTGAAAACCGATCTGAAAAAACTTGTGAACCTTGTGGTAAATGTAACTCATGTTTAGCAGTGCTTGAAGATAATAATCTTGATGTTCTTGAAATGGACGCCGCAAGTAAAACAGGCGTTGATGATATTCGTGAAATAATTGATAATATTAAATATAAGCCTGTTAATAGCAAATATAAAATTTTTATTATTGATGAAGTTCACATGCTCTCAAAAAGTGCATTTAACGCACTTTTAAAAACCTTAGAAGAACCTCCTGAACATATTAAATTTATATTTGCTACTACAGAAGTTAAAAAGATACCTATAACTATTATTTCTCGTTGTCAGAGATTTGATTTATTAAGAATTCAGATAAAAGATTTAAGTGAGCAGCTATCAAAAATATCTATAGAGGAAAAAATAAAAATAGATCAAGAAGCTCTTAATTTAATTGTTCGTTCTGCTGATGGTTCTATGCGAGATGGTTTAAGTTTACTTGATCAAGCTATAGCAAATGAAAATGATAATATAACAGCCTCATCAATCATTAAAATGTTAGGTTTAGCCAATAGAGAAGGAGTATTTGATCTTTTAGAGTCAATTTTTAATGGAGATGCTCCACAAGCTATAAAAATCTATAATTCTATTTATGAAGCTGGCGCAGATGTTGTTATGATTTTTGATGAAATGTTGAATATTGTTCATTTTATTACTCAGATGAAAATTGCACCTGAATTGAAAAATGAACAATATATTCCAGAGTTAGAGAGAACAAGAGGTCAAGAAATATCCTCCAAAATTTCAATGACGTCTTTAGGTATGGTTTGGCAGGTTTTATTTAAAGGATATGAAGAATTACAATCAGGTTACCATCTATTTCAGCATGGAGAGATGATAATATTGAGATTAATACATTTGTATGATGGACCAAACCCTGATGACTTATTAAATAAATATTCTACGTCTAATTTAGATGAAAAATCTGTACCAAATAAAAAACAAAAAGAATTAAATATCAGTAAAAGAGATCAAACAAACATAACTAAGAATATTGAAAAAGAATCAACAAATATTAATGGAATAATATCTGTTAAATCTTATAGACAATTTGTAGACTTGTTTTACAAAAATAAAGAAGCTATTTTGCATACTAATTTATACAACAATGTTAAACTAATTTCATTTAAAGAAGGAGAAATAGAAATTAATTCAAGCTCTATTTCTGATAAACACTTTAACAGAACTATAGCAAAATTAATTTCTAAGTGGACAGGAAGAATTTGGCAAGTAAGTAACAGCACTAGCAACCTTGGTCAAAGCTTATATGAGGAAGATTTAATTCAAGAACAAAAAGAAATTGATCAGATGAAAGATGACCCAGAAGTTAAAAATCTACTAGATTCTTTTCCAGGAATTAAAATTCATACAATTACTAATATTAAAGAGACAATTTTAGAAGAAAATGAAACAATTCAAACCAATTCAAAAAAGGAGAAATAATGGTAAATATAGGAAATATGATGAAACAAGCACAGCAGCTTCAAAAAAAGATGTCTGAGGCACAAGAAAAATTAAATTCTATAGAGGTTGAGGGTGTTTCAGGAGGAGGATTGGTAAAAGTTACTGCTACTGCTAAAGGTGAAATTAAAAGAATATTACTGGATGAATCTTTATTAAAAAAAGAGGATAAAGAAATGACTGAAGATTTAATAGTTGCTGCTATTAATGATGCAAAACAAAAAGGTGAAGTTGCTTCTCAAGAAGAGATGAAATCTTTAACTGGAGGGTTACCTTTGCCTCCTGGAATGAAGTTGCCTTTTTAATATATTAATGAATAGTTCTGACATAGATATATTGATAAATGAAATATCAAAACTTCCTGGATTGGGAAGACGATCAGCCCAGCGTATTGCTATCTATTTATTAAAAAATAAAAATACTGCACTCTTACCTCTAATTAAAACACTTACTGATGCCAAAACTAACATTGTAGATTGTAATAAATGTGGAAATATTGATATGATTGATCCTTGTAACTTATGCCAAAATAGAAAAAGAGATGATAATACCATCCTAGTAGTAGAAGATGTATCTGATCTTTGGACTTTTGAAAGAACAGGTTTTTATAAAGGTAAATATCACGTATTAGGAGGATCTTTATCGGCAATGAATGGTTTAGGAATTAATGAACTTAGAATAGGTAAATTAATTGAGCGAATTAGAGTTCAAAAAATAGATGAAGTAATTCTTGCTTTAAGTACTACCATGGAAGGCCAAACTACCAGCCATGTTATTGCAGATAAACTTGAAAAATTTAAAGATTTAACTATTACTCGTTTAGCCCAAGGTATACCTATGGGTGGAGAGGTACATTTTTTAGATGAAAATACTTTAAATGCAGCATTCCAATCAAGAAAAAAAATTATTTAATTTTGAATGAATCAAATTGTTTATGTTCCTGATCCAATATTGCGTCAAACTTCAGAAAAAATAAAAAAGATTACATCAAAAGAAATAGATATTTCAAAAAAAATGATAGATTTAATGTTAAAAGCCCCTGGAGTAGGTCTTGCAGCAAATCAAATTGGAATATTAAAAAAAATAGTGACCATTAACCTTCCAAATGAAAATAATGAGAAAAATAAAATTTATACTTTATTTAATCCTATAATTACCTCATACTCCAAAAAAAAAGTTATCATGGAAGAAGGATGTTTATCTATTCCAAAGCAGTTTGCAGATATTGAAAGACCTGAAAATATAACCATAGAATACTTGAATGAAAAAAATGAGAAAATTAAAGAAAAAAAACAAGGTTATGAGGCCAGAATACTTCAACATGAAATAGATCATTTGTATGGCCGGCTTTTTATAGATTATCTTTCTTCTTTAAAAAGAAATATTATAATTAAAAAAGTTTTAAAATTAAAAAAGACTGGAGATATCTAATGGCATCAAGAAGAATTATTTTTATGGGAACACCAGAAATTTCTTCTATATATTTACAATCTTTAATTGATTCCAATCAAAATATTATTGCTGTTTTTACCCAACCTCCAAGAAAAAAAGGAAGAGGAATGAAAATTCAACAATCTCCTGTTCATAAATTAGCTGAAGATAATTCAATTAATGTTTTTGTTCCCACAGATCTGAATTTAAATATTTCATTAAATGAAATTAAAAACTTAAATCCAGATTTAATCGTAATAATGGGCTATGGAATTAAAATTCCATCAAATATTCTAGATTTACCAAAGTACGGTTGTATTAATATTCATGTATCTTTACTTCCAAGATGGCGAGGAGCATCACCAATTGAATATACTTTATTAAATGGAGATACAGAAGCTGGAATAACAATTTTTAAACTAATTGAAAAAATGGATGCAGGGCCAATTATTTTTCAAACCTCTATAGCAATTGATAATATAATTAATAAAAATGATCTTACTAGTAAATTAAATAATATAGGTAAGAAATCTTTAATAAGAATTCTCCCAGATATATTTGATGGTAAAATTAAATTTAAGGATCAAGATAATAGCAAGGTTACGTATACAAAAAAAATATCACCAGATATGAGAAAGCTTGATTTTAATGAAAATGTTGAAACTATTCATAATAAAATCAGAGCCTTTTCCCCCTATCCATGTGCCTGGTTTGAGTTAAATAAGGAAAGAATTAAAATCATTAAATCTAATTTTGTAAAAGGAAATTGGCAACCATCAACTATAATAAATGATCAATTTCATATTGGTTGTACTTTTGGAAAAATTTGTCCTCAGATAATTCAAAGAGAAGGAAAAAAACCAATGCTGCTAAATGATTTTTTAAAAGGATATAGTTTTGAAATTGGTACTAAGATAAATGCATAAGTATAAATTAAAAATAGAATATGATGGATCAAATTTTGTAGGTTGGCAAAAACAAAATAATGGTAGTTCAATTCAAGAATCTATAGAGAAAGCTATCTTCGAATTAACTGGCGAAAAAACAACAGTATTTGGAGCTGGGAGAACAGATGCTGGTGTGCATGCTTTAGGTCAGGTTGCACATTTTGATTTAAAAAAAAATTTTAATATAGATAAAGTTCGCGATGGTTTAAATCATCATTTAAGACCTAATCCAATAGCAATATTAAAAGTTGAAAATGCTAACGATAGTTTTCATGCTCGTTTTTCAGCTAAACAACGTACTTATGAATATTTAATAACTAATAGAAGGGCGCCATTAACAATTAAAAAAAATAAATCATGGTCAATTTTTAAAACAATAGAATTAGAAAAAATGAGATACGAAGCAAATTTTTTTATTGGGAAACATGATTTACAAGCTTTTAGATCCATAGATTGTCAATCTAATACTTCTATCAAAACAATTGATGAAATAAAGATATCTAAGAGTAATGAAAATTTGAATATATCTATATCTGCCAAATCGTTTTTGCATTCTCAAGTAAGAATAATGGTGGGCACTTTAGTAGAAATAGGTAAAGGCAAAATAACAGAATCTATTACTCAGATTATAAAAAGCAAGGATAGAACTAGAGCAGGAGTTACAGCACCTGCACATGGATTATACCTAGTAAAAGTTAATTATTAAAAATTTATTTTTTAGACTCTAATAAAAGTTTTTTAAATAAAGTTACCCCAAATTTTTTTTTGTTTTCATATGATTTATCAAAAGCAATTTGTTGCCATCCAGAAAGACGATTGCGTATAGTATTTAAATTTTCCTCTTTCCAATCGTTACTAGTATCTGGATTATTCCATTCAACTTTATCACTATCAGATCTCCCACAACCATAACAATACCCTGAAACAGGATCTGATTTACATATTGATATACAGGGAGAAACAATTAAATTTTTATTCATCAAATAAAAATATATTTATTTATAAACTTTTCAAATAAAATAGTTTAGTTATTAACAAAACAGTTAATAGAAGTTTTAATATGATTAATTTTAATTTTTCTCAAATAGATGAGGCATATCAACGAATTCAACCATTTATTGTAAAAACCCCTTTAATTTATAGTGAATACTTAAATAATATTACTAAGGCTAAAGTTTTTTTCAAATTAGAAAATTTACAAAGAACAGGCTCTTTTAAATTAAGAGGAGCAACAAATAAAATTATTCAATTAACTTTAGAAGAAAAAAAAAGAGGTGTCGTTGCATATTCATCTGGTAATCATGCTCAAGCAGTTGCATACGCTTCAAAGCTTTTGGGAATTAATGCTAAAATTGTTATGCCAAAAAATGCACCATTAATAAAAATTGACAATACAAAAAAATATGGCGCTGAAATTATTCTTTATGATCCTACTTCAGAAAATAGAGAAAAGATTGGAGAACAAATAGCTAATATTGAAAAACGTATTTTAATTAAACCTTATGACGATGAGAACATAATAGCTGGCCAAGGAACAAGTGGTAAAGAAATAGTAGAAGAATTAATTAATTTAGGAGAAAAACCAGATTTATATTTATGTTGTTGTGGAGGAGGCGGATTAATTGCAGGAACATCTACGTACATGAAACATAAATTTAAAAATATTAAATGTTATGCTGTTGAGCCAAAAAATTTCAATGATACTCAAATTTCTTTAATTAATAATAATATTACCCCTAATAAAAAATTATCGTATTCAATTTGTGATGCACTTTTAGCAGAACAACCAGGAGATGTTACTTTTGCAATAAATAAACAAAATCTATCAGGAGGATTAACAGTAAGTGATGATGAGGTTAAACAAACTATAGTTGAGCTTGCTGAAAACTTAAAAATAGTCGTGGAACCAGGAGGTGCTGTTGCAGCAGCAGCTTTGTTAAATAATAAAATTGATGTTAAGGATCAAACTATTGTAGTTATGATTTCTGGTGGCAATATTGATAGTGAGTTTTTTTATAATATTTCAAAAGAATTTTAATGATTTCATTATTAAAAATTCAAAAATGGATGGAAGAAAACAATAAGGATGTTCTTCTCATAAATAGGACTGATGAATTTTTAAGCGAGTATATCGCACCTTATGCAGAAAGACTACAATGGTTAACTAAATTTTCAGGTTCTGCAGGAAAGGCTATAATAGAAAAAAACAAAGCTTATATATATGTTGACGGAAGGTATACCAATCAAGTTAAACAGGAAGTAGATAAAAATTTTTTTGAAATCAAACATTTGAAAGAATATTGGACTAAATTAGAAAAATATAAGAAAGAAAAAAAAATTATTGCTTTAGATGAATCATTACATTCTATAAATGAAGTAAATAAATTAGAAGAAATATATAAATTTTCTAAATGCTCCTTAAGTTTTTTAGAAAGCAATCCAATTGATTTTTTTTGGAAAGACCAGCCAAAATTTCCTAATTCTTTAGCTTTTTTACATGAAGAAAAGTATGCTGGAGATAAAACAATAAATAAAATTAAAAAAATACAATATAAAATTAAACAAGATTCAATTGACTATTATTTACTAAATACTTTAGACTCAATAGCATGGCTTTTAAATATTAGAGGAAATGATATAAATTATACTCCTCTAATATGTTGTTATGTAATAATTCCAAAAACAGGGAAAGTAGAATTATTTATTGAAAAGAAAAAAATAAAAAAAATTATTAATCGAATAGATAAATATGTTAATGTTCATTCTTTTAAAAGTTTTAAATTATTTATAAATAAAATTAAAATTCAAAAAACTATAGGAATAGATAAAAAAGAATCACCATATTTATTCAAAAAAATATGTAAAGACACAGGACTAAAAATTCATTATTCAGAAAACCCCTGTCTTTATCTTAAAGCTAAAAAAAACTTAGTAGAAATAGAGGGTGCAAAGAAATCTAATATTCGAGATGGAGTAACGATTTCAAAATTTTTATATTGGTTAAAAAACAAAATTGATATTGATAAAATGGATGAAATAAAAGCTTCTCAGTATTTATTAGCATTAAGAAAAAAAAATGAATTATTTTATTCTCCTTCTTTTGAGACAATATCAGCTTTTGGCAAACATGCCGCCTTGCCTCATTATAGAGTTTCGAAGAAATCAAATTTATGTTTTAAAAAAAATCAAATTTATTTGTTTGATTCTGGAGGACAATATTTTGATGGTACTACAGATATAACTAGAACTGTTATTATTGGAAAACCTAATGATGAACAAAAAGATCGTTTTACTAGAGTCCTGAAAGGACATATTGCTATTGCTATAGTTAAGTTTCCTAAAAATTCCAAAGGTTCTTCCATTGATCATTTGGCAAGAAAATGGCTTAAGGAAATAAATTGTGATTTTGATCACGGTACAGGGCATGGCATAGGTAGTTTTTTGAGTGTTCACGAAGGGCCTCAAAGGATAGCTAAAAATCAAGGCCAAAGTGATGGTATATTTGAAGAAGGTATGATTGTTTCTAATGAACCTGGTTACTATAAAGAAGGAAAATATGGAATAAGAATAGAAAATTTAATTTTATGCGTTGCTAATGGCAAAAACTCTCTTCAATTTGAGACAATTTCTTGGGCTCCAATTGATAGAGATTTGATAAAGGTGAATTTATTAACTAAAGATGAAATAGATTGGGTTAACAATTATCACAATAAAGTTTATGAAAACTTAAATAAATATCTTGATGAAGATGAGAGGAACTGGCTATATTTAGTAACAAAGCCACTATAAATAAAAAATGATATTAATTTTAACCCAATGTTTTCCTAGCCGAATTGGAGGAGTAGAAAATTTAATAAGTAATCTAGCTTTAAGTTTAAGTAATTCTAAAAAAATTATTGTTTTTGCAGATAGTCATCATTTAACTAATGATGCTCAGTATGATAATTTATATAAAAACAAAATAACAGTTTATAGAACCGGAGGTATAAAATTTTTAAGAAGAAGAAAAAAAATAAAAGAGGTTAAAAATTTTATTGAGTCTAATGAAGTAAAACTTATCATAGCTGATAGTTGGAAAAGTCTAGAAATTGGGATAGATTATTTCAATAATAAAAAGATACCAACAATTTGTCTTGCTCACGGAAATGAATTATTGTCCTCTAATTCGAATAAAAATAAAAGGATAAATCAGACTTTAATCAAAACAAATAATATAATTTCAAATTCTAACTATACTAAAAGTCTTGTAAGTAGAGTAACTAAATCACACAGTAATATTAATGTTATATATCCGGGAGCTTCAGATTTAAGAAATTTAAAAGAAAATAAAATCAAAAATATTAATGGAGATCCTATACTTTTGACATTAGCACGATTAGAAAAAAGAAAGGGTCATTTGATTATTATAAAAGTAATTAAAGAACTATTAAATGAATTTTCTAATTTAACATACCTTATTGCTGGAAATGGTCCTGAAGAAAAAAGTTTAAAACAATTTGTTAAAGAAAATAATCTTCAAAAAAATATAATTTTTCTAGGCAATATAAATGACTCTCAAAAAAAATATATATTTGATAAAACAGACTTAATGATTATGCCTACCCTTGATGAGACAAAAAATAATTCAATTGAAGGATTTGGCATTGCCTATATAGAAGCGGCATTCTTTTCTATACCGTCTATAGCTTCTAACGAGGGAGGCACTCCAGAAGCTGTTTTAGATAATGTTACAGGAAAAATTATCAATAATACTAATGAACTTGAAAGTTCAATTAGAGAATTAATTATAAACAAAAAACTAAGAGAAAAATTAGGAATAAATGCAAAACAAAGAGCTGAAAATGAACTTAGTTGGAAAATTATATCTAATAAATATCTATCAATAATAAAGAGTTTAACTAATTAATAAATTATGAAAATTTTATTTTACAATCCATGGCCTAACCAAAATAAATGGATATTATCTATTAAAAAAAAGTTTGTTGGTTATCAAATATATACTCTTAAAGACAAATTTAAATTTGAAGATATAGAATGTGCAATTATTTGGAATTTACCCGATAACATATTTAAAAAATTAAGCAGATTAAAAGTTATTATCTCATTAGGTGCAGGTGTTGATCATATATTAAAATTACCAAGTTATAAAGAAACACCAATTTTTCGTATTAAAGATACTAATATGTCTAAAAGAATGTTTAATCATATTCTTTCACAAGTTTTATACTATCAATTAAAATTAAAAAAATTTGAAAATGGAAAAATTAAAAAAAAATGGCTAGAAGAAGAAGAAACTTTACTTAATCAACAAATAACAATAGGAATATTAGGAACAGGTTTTTTAGGAAATGAAGTAGGAAAAAATCTTAAAAAATTAAATTATAATATTATAGGTTATAAAAATTCTAAAAATAATACTAAAATTCCTTTTAAAGTTTTTACAAAAAATCAAATTGATATATTTTTAAAAAAAAGTGATATTGTTGTTTCTATTTTACCGGCAACTTTAGCAACGAATAATTTTATTGATCAAACTTTTCTAAAGAAAATGAAAAGAAAAGGTTTATTAATTAATGTAGGTAGGGGAAATGCAATAAATGAAAAGCACTTAATCAGTCATTTAATAAAAAATAAAGATTTTTATGTTTCTTTAGATGTTTTTAAAAAAGAGCCACTTACTAAAAATCATAAATTTTGGGATCTTCCAAATATTACAATTACACCCCATATCGCAGCAGTTACAGATATAGAATCTTCTGTAAATTACATTTTTAAAAGAATAAATAGTATAAAAAAAGTTAAAAAAATTAAAAGTGAGGTGAATTTAAAAAAAGGCTACTAAATTTTATTAAAATAATTCTCTAATAATTTTAGATATACTTTTTGAAGCATTTTAATATCTTCTATAAAAACAAATTCATCAACTTGGTGAAGTGTTTGATTTCTAATGCCTAATTCAACTACTTCACAATAGTCTTTAATAAAACGAGCATCTGAAGTTCCGCCATCAGTAGCTAATTCAGGTTTACTATTTCTACCAGTCACTTCAGAAATTGATTTGGTTATTAACGTACTTAATTTTCCTGGTTCCGTTAAAAAAGATTCTCCATTTGCTTCTACTTCAAATACACAACTAGCTTTATCTATTTTATCAAATACATCATTAATGTGTTTTTGCATCCATTCAGTTAGGCTTTTGCTGTTGTGTAAATCATTGTATCGAATATTAACTGTTGCTTTTGCTGTTTCTGGAATAACGTTAGCAGCAGTATTGCCAACGTCTATTGTTGCTATTTGAATTGAAGAAGGTAAAAAATTTTTATTTCCATTATCCAAAGGTGCTGAAATCAAATTATTTAATAATGTAGTTAAATGATGTGTTGCATTTTCTGCACGGTGAGCACTAGCTGTATGACCTTGAATGCCCTTTACTGAAAGATAAAAAGTTATTATTCCTCTTCTGCCTATTTTAATTTTATCTCCTATTTCTTTATTAGAAGTTGGCTCACCTACGATACATTGATCTAAAACAATATTGTTTTGTTTTGACCATTCCAACATTTTTTTTGTACCATTAATAGCATCTTTTTCTTCATCACCTGTAATGATGAAAGATAATTTGCCTCCAAATTCTTTTCCATATTTTGATATAAATTCATTAGTAGCTGATATAAAACAAGCTATATTACTTTTCATATCTTCTGATCCGCGTCCATAAAGTTTATTGTTATCAATTGTTGCAGAAAAAGGCGGATATTTCCAAGATTCTTCATTGCCTGGAGGAACAACATCTGTATGTCCTGCAAAAGCTAAATGTTTGCCAGTAGTTCCAATTGTTGCAAATAGATTATTAACCTCATAAGAATTATCTCCTGAAAAAGGAAGTTTTTGACAATTAAAACCTAAATTATTTAAATGATTTTCAATTATATCTAATGCACCAGAATCTTTAGGTGTTATACTTGGGCACCTCACAAGATTTTGGGTCAAAACTATTGGATCAAAATTTAAATTATTCATCAATCACGTAATAAGTCATTAATTGATGTTTTAGATCGTGTTTTTTCGTCAACTTTTTTTATAATTACCGCACAACTTAAAGAAGGCGCACTTGGATTATTTTTATCTGGTAATGACCCCGGCACAATAACTGAATAAGCAGGAATTTTCCCATAAGTAATTTCACCAGACTTTCTATCAACAATTTTTGTTGATTGACCAATGTACATACCCATACTAATCACAGATCCTTCACCTACAATTACTCCTTCTACAACTTCTGACATTGCACCTAGAAAAACATTATCTTCAATTATTGTAGGCAAAGCTTGTGCTGGTTCTAATACTCCCCCAACTCCACTTCCTGCAGATATATGACAATTTTTTCCAATTTGACAACAAGATCCTGCTCTTGAAAATGTATCCATCATAGTTCCAGAATCTATATGTGCCCCAGTATTAATAAAGCACGGCATTAAAACAACATTTTTTGCTATGTATGAACCTTTTCTAACTGGTGAATTGGGAACCATTCTAAAACCAGCTTTTTCAAAATCTTCTTTATTCCATCCAGCAGTTTTTCCTTTAAGCAAGTGTGCTTTATCATACCAAGAACTATAAGGACCTGATAAGGCTTCCATTCCATGAATTCTAAAACTCAGCATTATTGCTTTCTTAATATATTGATGAGTAACCCACTCATTATTAATTTTCTCTGCAACACGAATTTTTCCAGCATCTAAATCTTCAATAATTTGATTTATTGAATCAATTATTGTTGCTTCTGAATTTTGATTAATATTTTCTTTATTTTTCCATGCATCTTCAATAATTTTTTCTATTTCACTCATATTTCACCTTTATTAACTTGATTTAAAAAATTTGATATATTTTTAGTTTCATAATCTAGATATTTTTTAGAACTAGCTATGTCATCACTAAAATTTTCACACCCTGCATCTATCCAAACAGAAGTAAAACCTACATTTTTTGCTGGAACAAGATTTTTAGCTATATCATCAAACATTATCGTACTTTTTGGATCAATATTAAAATCTTTTATAAATTGATTATAGGGTGATATTTCTGGTTTTGGAATATAATTAGCTTTTTTAATGTCAAAAATATCAGTAAACATATTTGTTAATTGAAGTCTTTCCAATACATCGACAGTATGCTGAAGGTTTGCATTAGTATAAATAATTTTTCTCCCTTCTAAAATTTTCAATTCTTCGTTTAAATTAATATTTGGACCAATAATTGAATAATCTAGCTTATGAACTTCAGATAAAAAATAATCAGGGTCAACCCCATGGTTATCCATCATTCCCCTTAAAGTTGTGCCATGTTGTTTATAATATTTACGTTGTATTTCTTTTGCTTCTTTAATATCAATATTTAGATGCTTAGAAACAAACTCACCCATTAAAACATGAACTTGTTGAAAAATTCCACTATCTGCAGAATATAGCGTGTTATCTAAGTCGAAAACCCAAGTATTAATTTTATTTTTTATTTTTGACATTTAATTTTGAATAAATTTGAGTCCCTATACCATGTTCTGTAAATAATTCTAAAATTAATGCATGAGATATTCTTCCATCAAGAATAGTTGCCTCTTTAACTCCTTTTGATATGGCTTCTATACATGTTGCAATTTTAGGCTTCATTCCCCCAGATATATATTTTTTTTTATAAATTTTTAACGCTTCTTTATAACTAAGAGAAGATATTAACTTATTATTTTGATCAAGTATTCCATCAACATCAGTTAATAATAGTAATTTACTTGCTTTGAGAGCGCCTGCCACTGCCCCAGCAACTGTATCTGCATTTATATTGTATGTGTTTCCATTTTTATCAATTCCAAGCGGAGCTATCACCGGTATTTTACCTTTCTTAATGGATATTAAAATTTTTTTTATATTTATTTTTGTTGGCTCTCCTACAAAACCTAAATCTAAAATTCTTTCAATATTAGAATCACTCTCCTTAATAGCAATTTTTAATTTTTTTGCTTGAATCAAACTATTTACATTACCTGAAAAACTCTCAGCCTTTCCCCCTATTAGATTAATATCTGAAACTATTTTTTTATTGATATCTTTTGATAAAACTTTCTCAACAATTTTTACTGTTTTTTTATCTGTAATTCTTAAGCCTTCAACAAATTTTGTTTTAATATTTTTCTTTTTTAACATTTCTCCTATTTGTGGGCCACCTCCGTGAACTATAATAGGATTTATTCCTACCTCTTTTATTAAACCTATGTCTTGAGAGAATTTTTTAGCCAATACAGCATCACCCATTGCATGTCCACCATATTTAATTACTATATTTTTTCCAGTATGTTGACGAATATATGGAAGAGCTTCAGCTAATGTAGAAGCTTTATTAATTAAATAATTTTGAACACTTTTTGAAAGAAAATTAAATTTCATTATTTTTTGATAAATTAAATATTTTTTTTTGTATATCTATAATACCTAAATTTTTAATACTACTCACGTTAAATATCTCTACAAAATTTTTTTTATAATTTTTTGCCAAAGAGACTAAAGAATTACTTTGATTTTTAACAAAATTTATAGAGCACTTATCAATTTTAGTTAAAATAATTGAAAATTTTTTATTTGTTTCTCCAATTTTATCAAACATATCTATATCAGTATTTTTTATACCTATCTTGCAATCAATTAAAACAAAGATTTTAATCAAGTTATTTCTTTTAATAATATAATCTTCAATTAAAGAAGATAATGAATCTCTTTTAATTTTAGATACTTTTGCATAACCATATCCCGGCAAATCACAAAGATTTATTTTATTGTTAATATTAAATAAATTTATAGATTGTGTTCTTCCTGGAGTTTTGCTTATTTTGGCTAATTTTTTAGAATTAGTAACAGCATTTATTATACTTGATTTTCCAACATTTGATCGACCAACAAAACAAAATTCAGGCAGCTGATTGTCCAAAATCTTTTTAACATCAATGTAAGAACCGATAAAATTATTTTTGGAAAAAAAAATCTTTAAAGCTTTATTTTCTTTAGGCATTTTTAGCTAAAATTCTTCGTTGTATAAACCACTGCTGGGCTATTGATAATATATTGTTAATTGACCAATAGAGAACTAGTCCTGCCGCAAATCCGGCAAGAACAAATGTAAAGACAAATGGTAATAAAGCAAAGATTTTAGCTTGTGTAGGGTCTGCAGGTGCAGGATTTAATTTTTGTTGTAACCACATAGTGAATCCCATAAATATTGGTAAAATACCAATGTTTAAAAGGGATAAAAAACCAGGAACATCCCAAGAGATCAAACCAAATATTGTAAGAATACCAAGAGGGTCGGGAGCTGATAAATCATGAATCCATCCATAGAAAGGAGCATGATACATTTCAATAGTTACAAACAAAACTTTATATAAGGAAAAGAAAATTGGAATTTGTACTATAACTGGTAGACAACCGGCAACTGGATTTGCTCCTTCTTTTTTATAGAGAGCCATCAATTCTTGTTGCATTTTCTGTCTATCATCCGGATATGTTTCTTTAAGTCTTTGCATCTCAGGTTGAAGTTTTTTCATTTTAGCCATTGATTTAAATGATGCTTGTGCAAGTGGAAAAAGAATTAATCGCATCAATATTGTAAAAGCAATTATTGCTAAACCAAAATTTCCAACATAACCATAAAACCAATTAAGAGCATATGATATTGGTTTAGTTAGAAAAGCAAACCAACCCCAGTCAATTGAATCTGTAAATTTAGGTATACCATTTTCCATATAATTAGATAAGATTTTTAAACTTTTTGCTCCCGCAAAAATTTTACCATTATATGAAATATTTTGTTGAGGAGGTATTTCCATATTATCCCCTACGTAACCAACTCTAAAATCATCCCTCCCATTATTTCCATGTCTATAGTTTGCAGTGATAGTTTTTTCTTGGTCAGGAATAAGTGTTGCCATCCAGTATTTATCTGTAAATCCTAACCATCCACCAGTGGTAGTATCGTCACAAAATAATTTTTTTGTATTAGAAGTAGAAGAGCAGTCATCTAATAAATGATCATATTTTTTTTCTAGAAGTTTATCATTTGTTAAACTTATTAATCCTTCGTGTAGAATGAAAAAATTAATAGTATTAGGAAGGTTAATTCTTTTAATTAGCCTATAAGGAAATAGTTTTATTTCAGATGAGCTATTATTTTCAACTGTTTGAGTTACATCAAAAAGATAGTCATTATCTACAGAGAATTTTAGTTGAAATTTAATATTTTGGCTATTAACCCATGATAGGACTACAGGTTTTTCAGGAGTTAATTCTAAACTTGACGCTGTCCATTTTGTTTCATGATTGGGTAGATCAACTTTGATTTCACTCCCTTTTAATTGATTCCAACCTAGCTCAAAGTAGTAAGGATTATTTGTGCCATCTGGAGAAAAAAGAGTAATTTGTTCTGAGTCATCATTAAGTCTTTTATTATATTTTGTTAATATTAAGTCATCTAAAATTCCTCCTGTTAAATTAATTGATCCTATTAAAGAAGATGTTTTAATATTTACTCTATTAGATTTAGAGATAATCTCATTTCTTGATTTAATTGTTGTAATTGAAGTGCTTTGATTATCATCTATAGAACTTGAAGGTTCTATAATTTCTTGATTAGCTTCTTTATTTATAGGTTTATCAACTAGTGCCTGTTGAGGAAATAAAAGTTGAAAAATTACAATTATTGCAATTGATAAACCAATAGCTAAAAATAAATTTTTTTGTTCACCCATTTATATTTCTTTCTTAGTATTTTTTGGAACAGGATCAAAACCCTCCCCACCTAAGGGATGACAATTTAAAATTCTTTTAAGAGATAGGTACGCACCTTTTATTATTCCATGTTTTTTAAGTGACTCTATTGAATATTCTGAACATGTAGGAAGATACCTGCAATTAGTTTTTAATAATGGTGAGATAAACCATTGGTAAATTTTAATTAAAAATATCAAAATAGAAATAATAATTGTTTTAAATGTTTTAAATATCATTTTATAATTTTTATCAGTTCACTTTCTAGGTTTTTAAATGTTGTTTTTAATAAAGAATTTTTAGCTATTAACACATAATAAAAATTTTTTTTACCATATTTTGAAATTACTTTTTTTGCCAATTCTCTCATAATTCTTTTTGCCTTATTTCTTTTTATTGCATTCCCTAATCTTTTTGTAGCTGTATAGCCAACATTAATATTATTGTCTAAGTTCATATCTTTTAGAATTTGAATATTAAAAGAAAATGAACGTAAAAATTGTCCCTTTTTCTTAACATTTAAAAATGTTGATCGTTTTTTAATTGTGTTCAGTTTTCGGGCCATTAGGCCACCTTTATGTACTAAGTTGCGATCTTCCCTTAGCTCTTCGACGATTAATAATTTGTCTACCAGCTTTTGTTGCCATTCTTGCACGAAATCCATGGCGTCTTTTGCGCACAATATTACTAGGTTGATAAGTTCTTTTCATAAGTTTAATTAAAAAAAACCCTATTACGAATTGATGATGTATAAGTCAAATAATTACTAGAAACTATATGAAAATATTAGAAAATAAGAGAGAATTAGATGAATTATTAGCTAAAATTAGGACCAATGAGACAAAGATTGGCCTTATTCCAACTATGGGCAGTATTCATGATGGCCACTTATCTTTGGTAGAAAATTCAATAAAAGAAAATTTTTTTTCAATAACATCTATATTTGTAAATCCAACTCAATTTAATGACTTTAAAGATTTTAAAAAATATCCGCAAAATAAAAAGCAAGATATTGAAAAACTTAATATAGTGAAATGTGACGCAGTATTTTTTCCTCAGATTGAAGAACTTTATCCTGAAGGTATAAAAATAAAAAAAACAATTTCAAAATATAGAGATATTTTATGTGACAAATTTCGACCAGGTCATTTTGATGGGGTGACAACTGTAGTAAAGTCATTATTTGATATTGTTACTCCAGATGCAGTCTTTTTTGGAGAAAAAGATTTTCAACAGTTAAAAATAATCAAAGAATTAATTAAAAAAAATAATTTACCTATTCAGTTAATAGATTGTCCATCTGTGCGATCAAAAAATGGCATGAGTTTATCATCAAGGTATAATAATTTTAACATTAATCAAGAAATTCTTTTCAATCAAATTTCTTTAAAAATTAATGATTGTGTAAATCTATTAAAAAAACAAATTGATATAAATAATTTAAAAAATCTAAATCAATATTTAGAAGAAGATAAAAAAATTAAAGTTGATTATTTAGAAGTCAGAGATGATGATGAATTATTACTTACACAAAAAAATAAAAATGCACGATTATTTATATCTTTTTATATTGAAGATATTCGAATAATTGATAATTTTAAATTATACTAAGGAATTAACCAGCTAAATTCAGGTATATTATTTTTGAAGTTAATGCTCAATCTTTTATGTCCAGAGTAACTTAAGTACAACCAATCTATACTTTCTATTTTATTTTGAATTACTGCAAAGTTTTTATAACCTTCCTCACTTTCATTTTTTGTTGGGTCTACGCCTTGTAAATGCTTTGACAAACCATCTTCGGGTATATTTGTTTTTGATGAGGGTCTTTTTTTTGTTAGGTAACATTTACGACTTGATAACTGTGTTAAATCCCAGCTTTGTTTTGTTATTTCGTTTTGATTATTAATATTCGATATTGTTTTAATACGAAGCTGTATTTTAATTGAGTGATCATAAAATAAAAATGATGAATTATTATTTTTTTTTAAATCTAATATCTTTGGCGATCGAAAATCTGTATGGAAATTTAAGAATAATTTTTCCTCATCAAATTTACGCAAAACTACAATCCTTGATTCCAGCTTCATTTTCTTTGAAATATTAGAAAAAATAGGAGTATGAAAGGAGTGTTTTCTATTGTTTGCCCCTAAATATAATAGGTTTTTAATTTCTTTAAATATAGATTCAAAATTTTTATTCATTTCAGATATCTTTTATTTTATTCATATATAGTAAAATAATTTTAATTTTAATTAAATGGATAATTATTCAATAGATTTTTTACTTAATATAGAAGAAGTAAATAAGATTGTAAGTATTTTTCAAAATGAAAAAGCTGAAATTAGGCTAGTTGGAGGATGTGTTCGTAATGCATTGTTGAATAAAAATTATAAAGATATTGACTGTGCAGTTAATATTCACCCTAATGATACAACTAAAATACTGCAAAAAAATAATATTAAATTTCAAGATTTCGCAAAAAAATATGGATCAGTTTCCGCATTTATTAATGATAAAAAGATAGAGATTACATCGTTAAGAAAAGACATTGAACAAAAAGGAAGACATACTGATGTTTTGTATACTGAAGATTGGAAAATAGATGCAGATAGAAGAGATTTTACAATAAATGCATTATATTTAACGAGTGAAGGAAGATTAATTGATTATTTTGATGGCCTTAGTGATCTAAAAGAAAATAAAATTAAATTTATTGGAAACATAGAAAAAAGAATTAAAGAAGATTTTTTAAGAATTTATAGATATTTTCGTTTTTTGGGAATTTTTGAAGAACCTAATGTAATTTTAAACTATGAAAACATTTTAAATCAATATTTAATAGAATCTTTTCATTACTTGTCTAATGAGATTATTAGAAATGAAATTTTAAAGATGTTAAAGAATCCTTTCCCATTAAATTCTTTTAGCAATTTTCATAATCCTGAAAAAAAATATTATTGGTTAGAAAAAACAACCCAACATTTTTTAAAACAAAAATATCAATTAGGTATAGAAAAATGCTTAAATAAAGTTGAAGAATTTTTTTAAAAAAATTTGTTTTCTAATTTATCCCAATAAATTTTTTCTAGTTTTATATTATTCAAAAGATTTATTTGTTTTAAACCAGTAGGAGAGGTAACATTAATTTCTGTTAGATAATCACCAATTACATCAATTCCTACTAAAAAAAGATCCTTTAGTTTTAAATCTTTAGATAAGGCATTACAAATTTCTTCATCTTTTCTTATAAGTTCAGTTTTTTGGGGCTTTCCTCCTGCATGAAAATTAGCTTTAAGATTATTTTTTTCAGGTATTCTTGCAACAGATCCAGCATATTCACCATCTATAAGGATAATTCTTCTATCTCCCTCAATTATTTCTGGAATGTACTTTTGAACAATAATTGGTTCATTTAAATTTGTTTTACTTTCATCAATTCCTTGTAATTTATTATTTTCTATTCTTGATCTGAAGATGCCTTCTCCTCCATTGCCATAAAGAGGTTTTGTAACAATATCTTGATGTTCTAATAAAAACTCTTTTATAGTCACAATATTTTGAGTAATTATTGTTGGTGCCATAAACTTTTCAAATTCAAGGGGATATATTTTTTCAGATGAATTTCTAATTGAAGATGGATTGTTTAATACTGTAGTTGAAGATGATAATTTTTCTAGAAGATAAGTAGATGTAATATAATTCATATCAAAAGGAGGGTCTTGCCTAATAAGTATGACATCGGCATTTTCAAGATTAAATATTTCTTTTTTACTACTTAAATAATTATAATATCTATTTTTATCATTAAATAATTCAACAAAATGACCAAAAGCAAATACTGATCTGTTTTTATACACTAGATCTTTAGGATTATAATAAAAAATTTCATATCCTCTGTCCTGGGCTTCTTTTGCTAATAAAAAAGAAGTATCAAAATCGAAATCAATTTTTTCAATAGGATCCATTTGTATTGCTACTTTTTTAATTGTCATTAGAAAATATTTTCCTCATAAATTGGTAGGAGATTTTTATTCCACTTATTTAAATATTTATCAATTAATATATCTGCTGGAGATAAACCTTTTTCTAAATTCTCTTCTAAAGATTGTAAGTATTGCCTTTCATCATTTTCATTATTTGAAGAAATGTAATTTCTTTTCTTAAGCCCACTTAAAGATATTTTTAAAACTTTTTTAGCGAGATCTAAAATAGTACCTTTTTTAAACTTAGTATTTAACCCATATTTTGGAACATTTTTATATAAATAATCTCTATCATTGTTATCCCATTCTTTAATAATAGAATAAATTTCATTAAGACTATCTTGATCATATAAAAGACCTGTCCAAAAGGCAGGTTGACCACATATTTGATCCCAAGAACAAGCATCCATAGAGCGAATTTCTAAATATTTTTTTAACCTTACCTGAGGAAATAGTGTTGTTAAATGACTTTCCCAGTCATCCTCGGTAGCAAATTCACCAGGAATTTTATCAAGTTTTCCATTTAAAAAATCACGAAAATTGCAACCTGCGACATCAATATATTTTTTATTTCTTTCAATAAAATACATGGGTACATCAAGAGCATAATCTACATATGTTTCAAAATTAAAATTTTCATTAAATACAAAAGGCGTTATTCCTGTTCTTTGATTGTCAGTATTCATCCAATAAAAAGATCTTAAACTTTTAAAATCTGTTAATTTATTTTTAGAAAAAGGTGAATTAGCAAAAATAGCAGTTCCTAAAGATTCCAGAGATAATAATACACGAAATTTTTTAATCATGTCTTTTTCTGAAATAAAATCAAAATTAATTTGTGTTGAGCAAGTTCTTTGCATCATATCTAAACCATTATTACCAACCTTAGGCATATAATTTTTCATAATATTATAACGTTTTTTTGGCATCCAAGGAAAATTGTCTAAATTTAATTTTGGTTCAACGCCTAAACCTAATAAAATAAAGTTATGTTTTTTTGATAATTCTTTCATTTGATTAAGGTGAGTTGTAATTTCACTACATGTTTCATGAATATTTCTTAGAGGCTGACCAGAGAGTTCAAATTGTCCAGCAGGTTCTAAAGAAATATTTTGTTCATTTTGTTTTAACCCAATTATAGTTTCTTCTTCTCCCTCTATTATTGGTTTCCAATCTAAATCTATAAGACTTAGAAAAATATTATTTATTCCATTTTCTTCATCATATTTTAGAGGAAGAAATGTATCTTTATTTAAAATAAATTTTTCATGCTCTGTTCCAATTTTTAAATTAGCATTTGATTTGATACCATTTTCAAAATATTTGATTAAATTTTTTTTATTTAACATATATTATAACCTATTTAATTGTCGACAAGCTTCACCTGCTACGATTGCTACTGAACTGCTTACATTAATAGATCTTAAACCTTTAACCATAGGAATAGTTAGCTGTTCATTTACTGACTGATGAACATATTTTGGTACACCTGCACTTTCGCGACCAAAAAGTAGAATATCATTTTCTTGAAAAGAATAGTCAGTATATTTTTTTTGAGATTTAGTAGTAAATAAAACTATTCTATAATTATTATTTTCTGACCAATTAAAAAAATTATCCCAATCTAGATGCCTTTTATATTTAATATACTTTATATAATCCATCGATGAGCGTCTAAATCTTTTATCATCAAAAACATAACCAGTGGGTTCAATGATATCTATTTCAATCCCTAGACAAGCCCCTAAACGAAAAATATTCCCAGTATTTTGAGGAATGTCAGGTTCAAAAAGTGCTATTCTCATATATTAATTCAACTAATTCTAATTTAAAGACAATTATAAATATTAAATTTTCTTTAATATATCTTATAACTTGTATAATTTTCTACTATTGACTTGATTTACAGGTAAATATTTCGAGCTCATTAAACAATAATTGCGTCAAGCTGGCACATTATTTGTAGTATTTTTATCACTATTTAGGATATAAGAATTAAATTTTATGGCGGAAGTTAAGAATAATAAAAGAAGAAGTTTTCTACAGTTAAGTACTATATCTTTAGGTGCAGTAGGAACTGCAGCTTTTATATGGCCTTTCCTTAAAAGTATGAATCCTGCTGAGGATACCCTAGCCTTAGGTTCTACAGAAGTTAATATTGCTGATATTGAAGAAGGCCAGGGTATTACAGTAAAATGGAGAGGAAAACCTGTTTTTATTCGTAAAAGAACACAACAAGAAATCACTGAAGCAAAAACTGTTAATCTGGAAGACTTAAAAGATCCAGCTATTGATGATGATCGTGTCAAAAAAGATGAATGGTTGGTACTTGTTGGGATATGTACACACTTAGGTTGTGTACCTCTTGGTCAAAAAATTACAGATATGAAGGGTGAGTATAATGGTTGGTATTGCCCTTGTCATGGCTCACACTATGACTCTTCAGGTCGAATTAGAAAGGGACCAGCACCAACTAATCTCGCTGTTCCTCCCTATAAGTTTATAAATGATACAACAATTAAAATAGGTTAAGTATGAGCGGACCAGCTGAGCCTAAAAAATATAAAAATCCTGTTCTAAATTGGATTGAATTTAGATTACCCATTATATCTTATTTTGAGAGAGAGTATGGAGATTATCCAATGCCAAAGAACTGTAATTATTTTTGGAGCTTTGGAGCATTAGCAACTATAATTTTAGTAGTGATGATAGTAAGTGGAATATTTCTTGCAATGAATTACACACCTCATACAGATATGGCTTTTGATAGTGTTGAGAGAATAATGCGTGATGTTAATTATGGATGGCTATTAAGATATATTCATTCCAATGGTGCAGCGTTCTTTTTTATAGTTATTTACATTCATATTTTACGAGGAATGTATTACGGCTCTTATAAATACCCAAGAGAACTTAATTGGATATTGGGTGTTTTCATTTATCTTCTTATGATGGCCACATCTTTTTTAGGTTATACGCTTCCATGGGGTCAAATGTCTTATTGGGGCGCTACAGTTATTACAAATTTATTTAGTGCTATTCCAATTATTGGTGAAGGTTTAAAAACATGGTTACTCGGAGATTATACAGTAGGCAATGCAACCCTTAATCGTTTTTTTGCCCTTCATTATGTACTTCCTTTTGTCATATTTGGAGTTGTGGCATTACATGTAGCAGCAGTGCATGTACATGGATCTAATAACCCTGCTGGAATTGATATTAAATCAAAAGGCGATACCGTTACTTTCTTTCCTTATATGTTATTTAAGGATGCCTTAGCTGTTTGTGCATTTGGTGTTCTTATTTCTGCAGTTATATTTTTTGGTCCTAACCTTATGGCTGAAGTAGATAATTATATTCCTGCTGATCCTCTAGTTACGCCAGCTCATATTGTTCCCAATTGGTACCTTGCTCCCTTTTATGCAATTTTAAGAGCTGTTCCTGATAAGTTAGGAGGAGTTTTATTAATGTTTGGAGCTATAGCCATTTTATTTTTCTTACCATGGCTAGATAGATCAAAAGTTAGAAGTTGTAATTACAGACCTATGTATAAATGGTTTATGATGTTATTTTTTGTTAATTTTTTTATATTGGGATATGTAGGTTTAAAACCAGCAGAGGGTTTATATTTGTTAATTGCTAGATTAGGGTTAATTTATTATTTTGGTTTCTTTTTAATTATAACTCCCTTTATAAATTGGATTGAAAAACCCAAAACTCTCCCTGCTAGTATTAGTGATATTTATTTAGGAATGAATAAATGAAAATTTTCATTTTGTTTTTTCTTTTATTTTTTTATACCTCAAATCTTTTTGCAGCAGAAAGTTCAACTAAAAGTTTACCTCAGCATGAATGGTCTTTTGAGGGTATAACTGGAACTTTTGATAGAGGAGCTCTGCAAAGAGGATATCAAGTTTATAGCGAAGTATGTTCAGGCTGCCATTCTATGAAATTATTATATTATAGAGATTTAATTGATATTGGATTCTCTGAAGATCAAGTAAAAGCAATAGCTTCTGAATTTACAGTTATAGATGGACCAAATGATGAGGGAGAAATGTTTGAAAGAGATGCTAGACCTGCAGACAGGTTTGTGTCACCTTATCTAAATGATAATGAAGCAAGAGCAAATAATAATGGTGCCTACCCACCTGATTTAAGCGTTATAACCAAGGCAAAAAAAGATGGAGCTAACTATATTTATAATCTCTTACTAGGATATAAGGATCCCCCTGCAGATATGGAAGTTGGAGAGGGAATGTATTATAATATTTACATGGCGGGTAACCAAATTGCGATGCCTCAACCGATATATGATGAATCTGTTGATTATGCTGATGGAACCAATAACAGTGCAGAACAACTCGCCGAAGATTTGGTAGTTTTTTTAACTTGGGCAGCAGAACCTGAATTAGAAGTAAGAAAAAATTTAGGAATCAAAGTGATTTTATTTTTTATTATTTTAGGATTTATTATTTTTTTAGCAAAAAATCGTTTGTGGAGAGAAGTTCACTAAACATTAAATAGAAAATGCATCACATCGCCATCATTTATAATATAATCTTTTCCTTCCTGTCTTAGTTTACCTGCGTCTCGACATGCTGATTCTCCCCCAAGCTCAACGAAATCATTGTAAGTAATTGTCTCAGCTCGAATAAAGCCTTTTTCAAAATCAGAATGAATTTTACCAGCTCCTTTGGGAGCTAATGTATTTTTAGTAACTGTCCAAGCTCGTGATTCTTTTGGTCCAGAAGTAAAATACGTTATTAAATTTAAAATATTGTATCCTGAATTAATGACCTTTACTAATGTTGTTTCTTCTAAGCCTAATTCTTTTAAAAATTCATATTTTTCTTCTATTTTTAATTCTGCTATTTGTGATTCAATTGATGCAGATACAATAACACTATTGTTTTGTTCTGTTTTTGCAAGATCTATTACTTTTTGAGATAAAATATTACCTTTTACAATAGATTTTTCATCAACATTACAAATATATAACATCGGCTTTATAGAAATTAAATTTAATGATTTTATAAAATGCAAATCTTCATTACTAAAATCAATATTTCTAATATTTATTTCATTGTTTAATTTTTCTAATAATTGTTCAATTATATTTAATTGATTTTTAATTTCTTTATCTCCTTGTTTAGATTTTTTTTCTAATGAGTTGAATTTATTTTGCAGCGTTTCAATATCTGCAAGATTTAATTCTGTAGTAATAATTTTGATATCACTCAAGGGATCAATTTTTGATGATACATGTGTTATATCATTATCTTCAAAACATCTAACTACATGGGCAATCGCATCAACTTCCCTTATATGTGATAAAAATTTGTTACCTAATCCCTCACCTTTAGAAGCGCCTTCAACAAGACCCGCTATATCCACAAAGTCTATATATGTTGGTATAGTTTTTTCACTTTTACTTATTTTTGAAAGAATATTTAATCTTTGATCTGGAACAGCTACTCTTCCAATATTTGGCTCTATCGTAGCAAAAGGATAATTTGCGGCCTCAGCTTTATTAGATTCTGTTAAAGCATTAAATAAAGTTGATTTGCCAACATTAGGTAAACCAATAATTCCGCACTTAAATCCCATAAGTTATTTACAATGCTATTTTTGTTAAAAGTAAGCCTTCATTTTCAAAAACTAAAGAAAAATATTTAGTCAGTAAATCAATTTTTTTATCTATAATATTTCTTTCATTCTTTAAAAATTTTTTTAAAACATATTTAGAAACTAATTCTTTTGATCCAGGATGTCCTACGCCAATTCTTATTCTTTTATAATTAACTCCGATCGATTCATCGATGCTTGCAAGACCATTATGACCACCATTACCACCACCAATTTTAGTTTTTATTTTACCAACAATTAGGTCAATATCATCGTGGATAATTACTATTTTTTGTTTTGGTATTTTGTAGAATTTTATTATTTCAGAAACTACTGGTCCAGATAAGTTTATATAATTTAGAGGTTTGCAAATAAAGCACTTCTCATTATCTATATATCCTTGATATAATTCTTTATTTTTATCTTTTTTTAATACTTTGAATTTATAATAATTTACTAAGCTATCAGCTACATCAAATCCCAAATTATGACGTGTCAATTCATGTACAGAATCTGGATTACCTAAACCTCCTATGAACCACATAATACTTATATAAATTGTGAAACTAAAGTTGTCTTGTTATTTAGATTTTTCTTCAGAAGACCCTTCTTTTTTGTCTCCTGTAGCTTCTTTTTCACTAGCGTCTTTATCTGTACTACTAGCATCTTTTGTATCCCCTTCGGTTTTTTCTGCATCAGCACCTTCTTCAGAGGATTCAGGCTTTGTTTCTTCAACCTCAACAGTTGGTGGAACTAGGGTAGCGATAACAAAATCTCTATCTTTAATCGTAGGTTGGACACCTTCGGGCAAATCAATATTACTAATTTTAACTGCATCCCCTATTTCAGAAGAAGCTAAGTCAAAATCAAGTTTTTCTGGAATATTATTAGCGTTACAATTTAATTCAACTAATCTTC
>CACJSL010000011.1 GCA_902596065.1 uncultured Alphaproteobacteria bacterium
TTATTCCTTATAGAAGAAATTGAATAGTTCAAGTATAAAAAAAATTGATTAGTTATTTCTTAAAACCAATTATATTAATCATTCTTCCTGTGGGTAAATTCTGCAAATGGGTAGCTCTACGGTGACTAAAAAAAAGCTCTACATTTGAGTAAGTATCCTCTTTGATCTCTTCAATATCATTAATATTTTCATTTCTTAGCTGCTGTTTGATCAAAGCTCTCATATTAAAGAGGCTTTTGTTTCTTCCTAATATATCTTCAAAAAAAATATTATATAAAGGATTTTTTTTAAGAAATTTAATCTTAAAAATTTTATCAACTTCAAAATGATTTTGATCTAAACAAGGACCTATAATACCTTTTATTTTTTTATTATTTGGTTGAATTTTATTTATTTTTTTAAGAGCATTTTTAACTATATTTTTGTAGACCCCTCTCCATCCAGCATGCAGACATGCAATGAATTTTGAGTCAATATCAAAAATAAAAATTGGACAGCAATCTGCTGTTAGAATAGCTAAACTAATATTTGTATCTTGAGTAATCATTCCGTCACATTCAATTTTTTTATTTAAATTATTATTAGTAATTTCTAATACTTTATTAGAATGAATTTGTTTTACAGTTTTTAAAGAACTTTTTTCTAAGTGAATTTTTTTTAGAGCTATATTTATATTTTCTTTAACTAATTTTTTATTATCTCCTGAACTTAAGCTGCAGTTCAAGGAAGAATAATTGTTTTTTGATATACCTCCAACACGAGTGAAAAATCCAAATTTAATTTTAGATTTAGAATAATTTTTCGAATAAAAAATTCTTTTTTTTAATTCCATTTTGATAAAACTAATACTTTAAATAAATTTCCCATATCTTTTTTATCTATAATTCTTTTTACTCCTTTTTGGACCATAATTCTTTGTTTATTATTTGCAACTTTCAAAATCTTGTTTTCTCTTTCTTTTATTCCGTTATTTAATAAAAATTCTCTTTGTGATGAAAAGTGCTCAATTTTAAGGTTATTTTTTTTACCTAAATCAATTAATTTATTGAAGTCAACTAACGAAGTTATGTCTTGCTTACCTATATTATCCAAAACATTTGATCTTTTGTTATTATAGACTGATTGTAATGTGAAGTATCCTGGACGGCTTCTATATCCATAATCAATAACTATAATCATTCCTCCTAATTTGGATATATGCTTACAGATTTTATCAAAATACTTGTCGCGAGAATTAGAAATTTCTAAAATTTCAGAATTTTTATACTGATTTAATTGTTTTAAAGTTTTTTTATCATTAATTATGATATCTTTAAATTTTATTAAAGATTCATTATATTTTATTTCTATCATTTTTTCATACCAGATTTGATTTTTTTTAAAAAACTGTCTTACTGGAAAGCAGTCAAAAAATTCATTGGCAAAAATTATACTTGGATATTGGTTTTTTTTGGAGAAATTTTTTAACCAGCTGATTTTTTTAGGTTTAGAATTAAAACTCAAGATATTGCTTTTCTGATCTTCAATGAGTTTAATATTTTTTTCTACTAGATAAATATTAATAGATTTTTGAAAATCATTAAATTTTTTTGTTATATTCAATAAATCAATTAATAATGTTCCTTTTCCTGGGCCAAGTTCATAAAAATTAAATTTTTTTTTTAATTTTATTTTCCAATGATATAAAATAAATAAACCAATTATATCTCCAAATAATTGAGAGATTTCTGGAGAAGTAATAAAGTCACCTTTTTTACCAATTACATTTGAATTATTATAATATCCAAATTTTCCATAAAGACAGACTTCAGTGAATTTTTCTATTGAAATAATTTTTGACTTAACTTTCTTTTTAACTAATTCCTGTAATATTTTGTTTTTATGCATTTCTCTTTATTAATAATAAAAAGCCAAACAATAATAGTGGTAAGCTTAATAATTGTCCCATAGATAAAAAGTTAAAAAATAAACCTAAATTCACATCAGGTTCTCTAATAAATTCAACTAAAAATCTAAATAATCCATAAAATAATAAAAATAATCCTGATAATTTCCCTATCATTTTTTTGTTATAAAATTTTAAAAAGAAAAAATATAAAATAATAAATAATATAAATCCTTCAAAAAAAGCTTCATACAATTGTGATGGATGACGAGGTAAATTATCTATGGTTGGGTATATTACTGCTATAGGAAAGGTAGTTACTTTGCCTATTAGCTCTACATTAATAAAATTAGCTATTCTTCCAAAAAAGAGTCCAATAGGAGCAACTAATGTAATTAGATCAGATAAATAAAAAAAACTAATATTTTTGATTTTAGAAAAAAAATACGTACTAATTATTATACCTATTAAACCTCCATGAAAAGACATTCCACCTTTCCATATATAAAAAATATACAATGGATCATTAAAAAAAATTAAAGTTTGATAAAATATTACGTAGCCTAATCTACCACCTACAATTACGCCAATTATTGACCAGATAAAAAAATCATCAATTATTTTATTATTTATATTATCTTGAATTTTATTATTAAATCTTTTCATCAATTGAATTCCTATGAGAAAAGCAGCAACATATGCTAGGCCATACCAACGTATTTCAATACTACCCAAAGAAAAAATTACCGGATCTATTGAAGGATGTAAGAAAATCATTATATTAGTTTAAACTATTATTATAATCATGGTTAATAAATCAAAAATTTTATCAGATATATCGAAAATGGCTGTAGATGCTATGGGCACTTTTTCAGGTTTAAAAAAAGAAGTTGAAACAATCGTAAGCCTAAGAGTCAACAAGATAATTAATAAAATGAATCTTGTAAAAAGGGATGAGTTTGAAGTATTAAAAAAAATAGTTCAAAAATTATCTAGTGAAAATGAAAAATTAAGAAAGAAAAGAACTTCAAAAAAGAAGATTTCAAATGTTATTAGAAAGAAAGTGAAAACAAAAAAACGTATAAAAAAATAGGGTTATTCACAATAATTTACTATAAATACCTAATTTCCTTGCTAAAATCTAAATCAATTTAGTAGACTACATATAGTATATCTCAAATAGCATATACTATATAAAGTATGGACAATTTTAATTTAAACCCCATAGATGTAGTAGAAGAAGTAATATATTCAAAAAAATGGACATTTAGTAGGGCGGATGACTATGAGTTAGTAGCAGAAATTGCATCTAAATGGTGTCAATATAGATTTTATTTTACATGGTCTGAACAAATAAGAGCAATAAGCCTAACAGTTACATTTGATTTAAAATTCCCTCATGTAAAAATGAAAGATGCTCAGGAATTGCTAGCATTGATCAATGAAAAACTTTGGATAGGCCATTTTGATATAACTTCAAAAAATGGAATACCAGCATATAGGCACACTGTATTATCATTTCCAGAAGATGAAGTTTTACATCATCAATTAGAGAATTTAGTAGATATTGCTATTTATGAATGTGAGAAATTTTATCCAGCGTTCCAGCTAGTTTTATTTGAAGATAGTGATCCAGGCAAAGCCTTAGCTATCAGCACTTTTGATACAATAGGAGTAGCGTAATACTTTACATTTCTGAGTTATATTTTATTCATGAAGAATGAATAAAATTTTATTAATAGGTTGTGGTCATATGGGCTCAGCATTATTGCAAGCTTGGTTACAACAAAAAAAAATCTATTTTTATGTTGTTGATCCTTTTAACTACAAAAAAATTAATAAAAAAAAATATAGTAAAGTCAAAGCTTATAAAAGTTTATTAGATATCAAAGATATATCATCAATAGATATTGTAATTTTTGCTATTAAACCTCAAATAATCCCAGAAGTTTTAAAAGAAGTTTCTTTTTTTAATTTTAATAAAAAAACAATTTTTGTTAGTATAGTAGCGGGTATACAAATAAGTCTTTTTAATAAATTTTTAAAAAAAAACAATCAGTTTATTAGAGTTATGCCAAATATGCCTGCATTGGTAAATAAAGGTATGTCGTGCTTGGTAGCAAATAAAACTGTAACAACTAAAAATAAAAATAAAATAAATTCATTGTTTTTAAAAGTTGGTAGGACTCATTGGTTAAGTAAAGAAAAAGATATTAACATAGTTACAGCTATTTCTGGAAGTGGACCAGGTTATATTTTTTTATTGGTTGATGCTTTTGAAAAAGCAGCATTAAAATTAGGCTTAAATGAAAAGGATTCTCAAGAACTAGTTTATCAAACCTTTTTTGGATCTATAGAATTACTTTTAAAAAATAATAATTCAGCTTTAAAATTAGCTCAAAATATTGCTGTTAGTGGTGGCACAACTGAAGCTGCGTTTAAAGTTTTTCTTGATAAAAAAATACTTCACAAGACTTTTGAAAGAGCAATTAATGCTGCACATAAAAAATCAATTAAATTAAGCAAGTAAATAAATGTGAATAAAGATTATAAAAAAATAGCAGAAACAACCCTAAAAATTTTAGATAAAAAATCTTGGCATAATATTACTTTAAGAGAAATACAAACTAAATCTAAAGTTAAAAAATTTAATTTATTAATTAAAAATAAAAAAGATTTATTAATAAAATTAAATAATTATTTTGATTATAAAGTTTCATTTAAAATTTCTAATATTGAAAATAGCAATTATAAAGATATGATTTTTGAAGTAATTATGATAAGATTTGATGTATTGCAGGAGAATCGCAAGGGTATAAAATCAATTTTTGATTCGTTTAAAAGCAAACCTAACTTGTTATTTTATTTGTTACCTGAATTATTAGATAGCATTTTAATTATGGTTAAATCTATAAATTTGCCTATAAAAGGCGTTTTGGGACAGTTAAAAATTAAAGGCGTTTTTGTTATCTATGTATCAAGTTTTTTTGTTTGGTTAAATGATGAAACTATAGGTTTAGAGAAGACAATGACAGCTTTGGATAAATATTTAGATCAAGCTAATAATATTTTAAAATTTATAAACAAATGAATAATATCTCCTTTGATGATTTTATGAAGGTTGAAATTTGTGTAGGAACAATTCTAACTGCTGAAATAAATAATAATTTAAACAATCCTGCTATAGTTTTAACAATTGATTTTGGAAAAAAAATTGGTATAAAAAAAAGTTCAGCACAATTAATAGCTAATTATACATGTGATAGTCTTATAAAAAGACAAATTCTTGCAGTTGTAAATTTTGCTCCAAGACAAGTAGGAAAAATTATTTCAGAAGTACTAGTACTTGGTTTATCTGACAATGATAATCAGCCAGTCTTAATCTCACCTGATTCCAATATAAAAAATGGAAAAAAACTATATTAACTACAAAGGTAAATATAAAAGTATTTTTAAACCATTCATTTTTGATCTTAAAAGTTTTATTTCTCCTCCATGAGATCTTATTATATCTCTAGTAATTGTTAATCCTAGTCCACTTTCTCCTTTTAGTTTATTGCGAGAAGGATCTAAGGTAAAAAAAGGTTTAAAAACATCTTCATAATTTTTTTCTGGTATACCTGGTCCATTATCAGAAATTGCAATAAATAATTCATTATTTTTTTCTCCTAAATCAATTTCTATTTTGTCAGCATATCTTCTCGCATTATCAAGAATATTTTGAAGAGCTCGTTTTATTTGAACAGGTCTACATAAAGTTTTAATTTTTTTTTCAAAATTATATTTAATTGTAAAATTATCTGATGAATTTGATTTACATATAATTTCAATAAGTTCGTTAATATTCGTTTCTTCAATTTTCTCTGCAGTTTCGCCCCTAACAAAGCTTACGTAGCTATTTAGCATTGCTGTCATTTCATTTATATCATGTTCAAGTTCTTTTTTTGCATTATCATCTTTCATCAAAGATAATTGCAATTTCATTCTTGTTAATGGCGTTCTTAAATCGTGACTAACTCCTGCTAGCATTTCAGTACGTTGTTTTAAAAATCTTTTAATTCTATTTTGCATTAGGTTAAAAGCATTTGTTGTTTGTCTAATTTCTAATGATCCCGAACCTTTTAATTCAGGAGCATCAAGTCCTCGGCCAAATGTTTCAGCAATAATTGCCAATCTTTTTAAAGGTCTCATTTGTCCTTTCATAAAAAAATAAGCTAGAAAAAGTAATATTAGTGATGAAAAAAACATCCAAATTAAAAAAACAAATGCTGACTCGCTATACAATCTATCTTTATCTACAGTAATTTGCAGTAAATCTGTATTTATTTGAAGAGAAATAATGGCACCATTGTCTAAATTAGTTAAATCATAACTAAATGGAATATTTATTTCATTTAGCGCTTGTTTTAATCTTTTAGAAAGAATGCCCCTTTGTTCATAAAAAACTACATCATTAAGATTTAAATTTTCTTTTAATTCAACATTCATTTTAAAATCTTCTTTTGCTAGTTTTATAGCAGTTAATTTTAGATCTTGATCAATAAGCTTGACTATAACATTTATATCAGCGACTACTGATTGGGTAAGACGTTTACTAATTATATTCCAAGAAGTTTGATAAAATATAAACGTTGTTAAGGTTACTAAAGTAATAATTGGAATAAAAACAATTATCAATGATCTTCCCAATAAAGATGACGGTATTATTTTCTTAAATTTCATAATTCATTACATATTAATTTATAGCCTTTTCCTCTTATTGTTTTCAAAAAATGAGGTTGCTTAGGGTTAGTTTCAATTTTTTGTCTTAATCGTGTAACTTGTACATCTACTTTTCTTAATTCGCTTTCATCATAATCTTGTTCAGCAAGTTCTTCTCTCAATACAATTTCATTTTTCTTATTTATTAATTTACTTAAAAGTTTATTTTCACCCTCAGTAAGATATATTATTTTGTTTTTTCTTTTTAATTGTAGATCATTAATATTGTATGTAAAGTCACCAAAATTAACTATTTCAGATCTTTCATTAATATCACTAAATAAATTCAATAATTTTTTAATTCTCAAAAATAATTCTTCTGGTTCAAAGGGTTTTGCTAAATAATCATCAGCACCGATTTTTAATCCTTCGATTTTATTTTCAGGCTCTCCCATAGCAGTAAGCAAAATAATAGGAGTATTACTTTTTTCTTTAATAATATTAACTAAATTAATGCCATCTCCTGAAGGCATCATTCTATCCACAATAACTAAATCAAAAATAAAATATTCAAGAATTTCTTTACCTGAATTAAAATCGTCAGAGTGATAAACTTTATAATTTTTTTCAGTTAAGTATTCATCAAGCAACTCTCTTAATCTTTCATCGTCATCAATAACTAAGATATTTTTTAGCATTTATCTTTACTCATTAAGTTTATTAAATATCTTTTTTGATTTTTCATCAATCATTGAATATAAAATCTTTTTAAAACCATTTATATCAGACTCTTTTGCATCATTAATTATACTTTTTATTTTATCAATTTGTATTTTAGATAATTTTGCTTCTAGATCTAATCCTTTTTGAGTAAGACATAATTTTTTAGTTCTTTTATCTTCCCCAATCGAAACAAGAATATATTTTTCTTTCACTAGTTGATTTAATACTCTTGAAAGACTTTGCTTTGTGATTTTTAAAATTCCAAGAAGATCTTTTATCGTGATATTTTTTTGCTTTCCTACGAAATAAATTACTCTGTGATGAGCTCTACCATAATTAATTTTATTTAAAATTTCATCAGGACCAAGAGTAAATTCTCTATAAGAGAAAAAAATCAATTCAATTATTTTTCTGATTTCTTTTTCACTTAAAAATAACGGAGTTAACAATTTATTTAGGTCAGTCATATTGACTTAATTATGCATCACTGATAGTCACTTGTCATTATAAATTATAAAATAAAATGAATAAAACTTTTGACGATAGAGATGGATGGATATGGATGAATGGCTCATTTGTCCCTTGGAGAAACGCCACTATACCAATTGTGACACAAGGTTTACATTATGCTAGTACTGTTTTTGAAGGTGAAAGAGCATATAATGGCAAAATCTTTAAATCTCTTGAACATACTAAGCGTTTATTTAGATCAGCTGAAATAATTGGAATGAAAATTCCATTTAGTGAAAGCAAAATTGAACAAGCTAAAAAAGACTTAATAACTAAGATGGATTTTAAAAACTGTTATGTCAGACCAGTTGTATGGAGAGGATCTCAACAAATGGGTTTATCGACAGCTAATGCTGATATAAATGTTGCAATTGCTGCATGGGATGATTGGCATTCTTATTTTAATGAAAAAGATAGATTGGATGGTTTAACTTTGATTACTTCTCCATGGAGGAAACCAGCTCCAGATACCGCTCCTTATGAAGCCAAAGCTTCAGGTCCATATATTATTTGTACTATGTCTAAACAATTTGCAGAAAACAAAGGTTATAAAGATGCCTTAATGCTAGATTATCGAGGTTATGTAGCTGAGGGTACAGGTGCAAATATTTTTTTTATTAAAGGTGATAATATACACACCCCAATTCCTGATTGTTTTTTAAATGGAATAACTAGACAAGCAGTAATTGAAATTGTTAAAAATAAGGGTTTCAAATTGATTGAAAAACATATTCTCCCTAAAGAAATTGATCAATATGATGAAGCTTTTCTAACAGGAACAGCAGCTGAAATTACCCCGATTAAATCTATAGATAAAATAGAATACAATGTTGGCAATAACACTACTGGTTATGAATTAATAAAAGATTTTACTAATTTAGTTAATTCAAGTTTATAATATTAAAGCCAGCTTGACTCATTGTCATAAAATTCTTTTTTCCAAAAAGGAGCTTCTTTTTTTAAATAGTCCATTATATAATTACATGATTCATTGCTGTCCTTCCGATGTTTTGCGAAAGTTGCTACCAAAACAATTTTTTCATTTACTTTTAATTTACCGAAACGATGAATTACTAATGTATCAATAAGATTCCATTTTTTTTTACTTTCATTGCATATTTTTTCTAGAGATTTAAAGGCCATATTTTCATAAACTTCTAAATATATTGAATTTACTTTTTTATTTTGGTTTATGTTTCTTACATAACCAACAAAAGTAGAAACAGCCCCAATTTCTTTATTTTTAGACTTAATTAAATCTATTTCTTTATCTAAAGAAAAATTATTTTTTTGTATTTTAATCATTATCCACCACTTACAGGAGGGAAAAAAGCTATCTCATCAATTTCTTTCAATTTTTTATTACTTTGTATGTATTCTAAATTAACAGCTATTCTTATCAGATCTTTTTGTTTAATATATTTCTTAAGTTCTGGATATTTTTCACATAAATAATTCTTTAATTTTTCTATATCTTCAATATTGATGTCAGATATATTTTCCTCATCAATTTTAGTTATTTTTTTTAACCAAGAAAAATATTTAATTTTCATTTAAAAATGTTTAAATCCTGACTTCAAATAATCATAAGCAGTATAAAGCGTTAAGATACCTGCAGCCCAAAGAGCTATTTTACCAATAAACAAAATTGGAATTATTGAAATACCACTCTCACTTAGAATAAGAATAGCTAAAGCTATTAATTGAAGAGAAGTTTTTAGTTTTGCTATTTTAGAAACAGGAACACTTATTTTAATTCCTGCTAAATATTCTCTTAATCCAGAAACTGCAATTTCTCTCAAAAGAATTATTAAAGCTGGAATAACTTCCCAGTCTGCAATTACTTCTTTTGAAGTTAAAATTAAAATTACAGCTGCAACTAATAATTTATCAGCAATAGGATCTAAAAAAGTTCCTAGATTTGAAACCTCATTTCTTAATCTGGCCAGATATCCATCAAAATAATCAGTAATACTAGCTAAACAAAATAATATAAAAGCTATCCATCCATACCAAGGACTTTTCAAGTAAATACAAGCAACTATAACAGGTATTACTATAATACGAGTTAAAGTTAGGATATTCGAAATATTAAGCCTCATCTAATCAATTTTTTAGACTAAGTTTAATTTAATGACTATTAAAAAAATCATAAATTTTGTTTATTATTGCTTTTGGAAGCCCCTTTACTAGTCCCAGTTCTTTTTTAGAGGCTTTCTTTATTTTTTCAAAAGAACCAAAGTGTTCCATAAGCTGTTTTTTTCTTTTTGGCCCAACTCCAGGCAATTCATCAAAAATGCTTTTTAGAGTATTTTTATTTCTTTTGACTCGATGTGTAGTAATTGCAAATCTATGTGCCTCATCTCTAATTTTTTGAATAAAAAACAAAAGAGAATTATTTGGAGCAAGATTAATATTCTTATTTTCTAAATGTAAAATTTCTCTACCAGTATTTCTTTTTATGCCTTTAGATACACTTAATAAATTTATATGTAATTTTTTTTCATCAAGAATTTTATCTACTATATTGTATTGACCTCTTCCCCCATCAATAATAATGACATCTGGATAAACCGCATCCAAAGAATTTGGATTTTTAAATCTACGATTTAATACTTCTTGCATCATATAATAATCATCGACTTTGGAAGATTTGGATTGATCATATCGTATATTATATTTTCTATAATTTTTTGGACTAAAACCCTCTTCATCTACAACTATCATTACTCCAACTGATTCTTTTCCAAAAGTATGGCTATTATCATATACCTCTATCCGTTTTGGCTGATCATTGAGGTTTAGTAAATCTTTTAATTTTCTAAGAGCTAACTGATGATTTTGTAAGCTAGCCTTTTTAATTTTAATACTTTCATTAGCATTGTTTTCAGCTAATTTTATATGTTTAAACTTTTCACCAGTTAAAGGTTTTATAATTTTTATTTTAACACTATTTTTAGTATTTAATAATTTTTCAACATTTTTAAAATGTAAAGGATCTTGATTAATTAGTATTTTAGGAGGGACATCTTTGTTAGAATAAAACTGAAATAAAAAAGATTCCAGTATCTCTATTTCGGTAGCATTTATATCATGATTAGTAAAAAAAGATTTGTTACCATAGTTACTACCATTTCTATAAAATTTCCCATGAATGCAACTTTTTCCATCAATAATTTTAACTGCAAAGATATCAATATTTCTCATATCTTTTACATATACTGATTGATATTTTTGAATTTGATTAATTGATTTAATACGATCTCTAATTCTAGCAGCTTCTTCATACATTTGTTTTTTACTTGCTAAAGACATTTCTTTATTAAGTTTATTTTCAATCTGTTTTGTATTTCCAGATAAAAATTTTTTTGCGTCATTGATGGACTCAAGATATTTTTTTTCATCAATGTACTCAACACACGGAGCACTGCATCTTTTAATATCGTATAAAAGACAAGGTCTTTTGCGATTATTAAATACTGTTTCAGAGCAACTTCTTAATAAAAAAGCTTTTTGTAAAGATAATAATGTATAATCTGCTACAGAAGGAGAAACAAAAGGGCCAAAGTAATTTCCTTTTAATTTTTTAGCTCCTCTGTATTTTTGAATTCTTGCAAATTTAAATTCTTTATTAATCAATATATAAGGAAAAGATTTATCATCTCTCAAAATTATATTAAATCTAGGTTTGTGTCTTTTAATTAGGTTGCATTCTAAAAGCAGTGCTTCAATTTCAGTATTAGTTACAGAAAAACTCATGTTCACTGTTAAATTAACCATTCTTTGTAATCGTCTAGTTAAATTATTTAATGAGGTATAATTTAATACCCTTTTAGATAAATTTTTTGCTTTTCCTATATAGAGAATTTCTTCTTTTTCATTTTCCATTTGATAGACACCAGGTTTTTTAGGTAGGATTTTTGCAAAAGACTTTATAACTTCCAGTCCCTTAAAATTCGCATTTATTTTATCACTAGGAAAAGCGTCATTTATTTTAGGTGCGTTTAAAGGTTTGGTTGCTTTAGCCATAAATTTCTCTAGATAATATAGATATAATATTATAATCGAAAATTTAAATTAAACAGATTAAACTAGGCATATTAAATATATAAATAGCAGGAGATAAATAAGATGGCAAAAATGACAACTGAAGAGGCTTTTATAAAGGTATTGCAAATGCATGGAATAGAACATGCTTTTGGTATTATCGGATCTGCATTTATGCCAATATCTGATTTATTTCCTAAGGCTGGGATAACTTTTTGGGATGTAGCACACGAATCAAATGGTGGACTAATTGCTGACGGATATACTAGATCTACTGGTAAAATTGCTATGTGTATAGCTCAAAATGGACCAGGAATTACTGGTTTTGTTACACCTATAAAAACAGCGTATTGGAATCATACGCCTATGCTTTTAGTTACTCCTCAGGCAGCTAATAAAACTATAGGTCAAGGAGGCTTTCAAGAAGTTGAACAGATGAATTTATTCAAAGATATGGTTTGTTATCAAGAAGAAGTTAGAGATGCTTCAAGAATGGCAGAGGTACTTAATAGAGTTATTGAAAAAGCAATTAGAGGATCTGCTCCTGCGCAAATTAACGTTCCAAGAGATTTATGGACTCAGGTAATTGATATTGAATTACCTTCAATTATAAGAATGGAAAGACAAGCAGGAGGAGTAGAAGCAATAAATAAAGCGACTGAACTTTTATCTAATGCTAAATTTCCAGTTATATTATCTGGAGCCGGAGTAGTATTAGCAAATGCAATTGAAGATTGCGTTAAATTAGCAGAGAAGCTTGATGCACCTGTAGCTTGTGGATATCAACACAATGATAGTTTTCCTGGTAAACATCCATTAGCTGTTGGACCACTTGGTTATAATGGATCAAAAGCAGCAATGGAGATTATTTCTAAAGCTGATGTAGTTCTTGCTTTAGGGACAAGACTTAATCCATTTTCTACTTTGCCTGGTTATGGAATTGATTATTGGCCTAAAGAAGCAAGCATTATTCAAGTTGATATTAATGCAGATCGAATTGGCTTAACAAAAAAAGTATCCGTTGGTATTTGCGGTGATGCTAAACTAGTAGCACAACAAATACTTTCCAAATTGGATTCTAAAGCTGGAGATATAGGTCGTGAAGATCGCAAGTCCTTAATTCACCAAACTAAATCAGCTTGGTTACAAACTTTGACAAGTCTTGATCATGAAGAGGATGATGAAGGAACAACTTGGAATAAAGATTCACGAGAAAGAGATCCTGACAGAATGTCACCTCGTATGGCTTGGAGAGCAATTCAGGCAGGACTTCCAGAAGACGCTATAATATCAAGTGATATTGGGAATAATTGTGCAATTGGAAATGCCTATCCAACTTTTGAAAAAGGAAGAAAATATTTAGCACCTGGTCTTTTTGGTCCATGTGGATATGGTTTTCCTTCGGTATTAGGAGCAAAAATTGGTTGTCCTGATACGCCTGTTGTAGGTTTTGCAGGAGATGGAGCATTTGGAATTAGTATGTCAGAGATGACATCTTGTAATCGAAAAGAATGGCCTAATATTACTATGGTTATCTTTCGTAATTATCAATGGGGTGCTGAAAAAAGAAATTCTATTTTATGGTATGATAATAATTTTGTTGGAACTGAATTAGATCCTGAACTTAGTTATGCTAAAATTGCTGAAGCATGTGGTTCTAAAGGTGTACTTGTTAAAACACAAAATGAATTAACTGAAGCAATAAGAGTTTCATGTCAGGAACAGCAAAAAGGTATAACGACTTTTATTGAAGTCATTCTTAATCAAGAATTAGGAGAGCCTTTTAGACGTGATGCAATGAAAGCTCCTGTAGAAATTGCAGGAATTAATTCTGCCGATATGCAAAACTAGTTTTTTTGATCTGCCAAAATCATATCCGCTGCTTTTTCTGCTATCATTATAGTAGGAGCATTTGTATTACCTGAAGTAATATGAGGCATTACGGAAGCATCTACTATTCTTAGTCCTTCTAATCCATGAGCTAATAATCTGTCATTAACAACAGCCTTGTTGTCATTTCCCATTTTACAAGTGCCTACGGGATGAAATAACGTATTGGCATATTTAGAAATTTCTTTAATTATTTCTTCATCACTTAAGTTTTTTCCTGGTCTCATTTCTTCAGGCATATAAGGTTTAAAAGCATTTGATTTTAATACAATATCACGCGTAAGCTTAATGGATCTTACTGCTATATCTATATCTTCTTTAGTAGAAAGATAATTTAAATTTATTTCAGGATAAATTCTAGTATCATTGTTTTCAATGCGAACATAACCTCTGCTTGTAGGCCTTACATTAGTAACTGTAGGAGTAAAGGCAGGAAAAGTATGAAGTGTAGTTGCCCCAAGAGTATCCATGCTTAAGGGAGCTACATGAAATTGTAAATCTGGGGTTTCTAAAGAAGGATTGCTTTTAGTAAATCCACATAATTGTGAAGGTCCCATTGTCATTGCTCCGGAGCGAAAGAATAAATATTCAAGTCCTACTAAAAATTTTCTATAATAACTGTGATACAATTGATTTAGAGTATCAATATTTTTTACAGTGTAAACAGGACGTAACATAAGATGATCTTGTAAATTTTCTCCAACATTTTCATTATCTTTGATTACTTCTATACCTTTTGATTTTAATAAATTTGGTGAACCAACGCCAGATGCTTGCAGAATATGAGGAGATCCTATTGCTCCAGCTGAAAGTATAATTTCTTTGTTACATTTTATTTTTTTTAATTCGTTATTTTGCCAGTATTCAACTCCAACAGCTTTTAATCCATCAAAAATGATTTTTTTGATGTGTGCTTTAATTTCAATTGATAAACCCTCTCTTTTTTTTGCAGGATTAAGATAACCAACTGCTGTACTACATCGAAGTCCATTTTTTTCTGTAACATGAAAGTAACCACACCCTTCATTTGAGCCAGTATTAAAGTCTGTAGTGTGAGGTATTCCAAATTCTTTTGCTGCTTCTATAAATGTATCAAGTAACTTAAGTTTAATTCTTTGATCACTAACTGAAAGAGGCCCTCCAGTTCCATGGAATTCATTTTCACCATGCTCAAAGTTTTCAGCTTTTCTAAAATAAGGCAATACATCTTCCCAGCTCCATCCAACATTACCTAACTGTCGCCAATAGTTGTAGTCATTTGATTGACCACGAATATAAAGTAATCCATTAATGGATGAGCTTCCTCCCAAAACTTTGCCTCGAGGAAAATTCATGATTCTATTACCTAATCCTGGACCACTTTTAACCTTAAAGCACCAATCAACCTTAGGATTATGCATAGTTTTTGTATATCCAACAGGAATATGTATCCATGGATAATTATCTTTTTTTCCTGCTTCTAATAATAATACTTTATTTGATTTATTAGCTGTTAAGCGATTTGCTAACACACATCCTGCAGAACCAGCACCAATAATTATATAGTCAAACTCATTCATTAATTTATAAAACACAATAAATAATGTAATTAGTTTTTAGTGTATATAATTTTGTTATCAATTATTGGCGGTATCATTGCTCTAGGTTTTGGAGCTGAAATGATTGTTAGAAGTTCGGTTAATTTGGCTAATATTTATAAAGTCAGTGGGTATTTTATTGGCTTTACTGTTGTTGCTTTAGGAACAAGCCTCCCTGAATTAGCAGCAACTATACAAGCTTTAAGTGTAGTTGATAGCATGGAGATAGCTTTAGGCAATATTATAGGATCTAATATTGCAAATATTCTTTTAATATTAGGTGTAGTTTCAATTTTACAGCCTATTATTTTTTCAGAAAAAAAAGGACAAAAAAATCAGACTATTATGGTTCTTTTAATTACAATAATTGTAGCTGTAATTTTTTATATTGTAACAAATATTCCAAGTTCTAATCCTGTTATTTTTGGAATTATCTTAATTGCAATTTTTGTTTTTTTCTTATTTTTTCAATACAAAATGGAACTTGATTTTAAAAATGAAGAAACATTTTCTGCTAAATACTCCCAAATATTTTCTTATATCTTATTACTTATTGGGCTTATTTTTTTATATTATGGATCAAAATATTTTATTTTAGGTTCAAATGAGCTTGCTATATATTTTCAAGTTCCTGAATCAATTATAGGTTTAACATTGGTAGCTTTTGGAACATCTTTACCAGAACTTGCAACAGGGGTTGTAGCTGCCCTTAGAAGGCAATCTAATATTGCAGTAGGTACAATTTTAGGTTCAAATATATATAATATAGTTGGCATTTTTGCTCTTATACTTTTCTTAAAGCCAGAAGGCTTGCCTGCTAATTCTAGTATATTATTTACAAATATAATTCTGATGACTTTAGTAACTTTATTATTTGTTTATAAAGTTAGATTTGGGTTTCAATTATTCAAAATAAAACCCTTTCATTTAGGAAAATCTAGTGGAATTTTATTTTTAATTTTATATCTTTTATATAACTTTTATAATTATATTAATTAAAGTTTATCGTTTTCTTCTAATACTTTTCTTGCTACACGAAAACATTCAAGAGCCTGAGGAACACCACAATATATACCTATGACATGTATAATTGCTCTTATTTCCTCTTTACTAACACCATTTGTAATAGCTCCTCTGCAATGAATTTCCCATTCTGTCATTTTTCCTAGGGCGCCTATCATTGATAGATTCATCATTGATCTTGTTTTTACATCTATTGTTTCATCACCCCAACCAAAACCCCAACACCATTCTGTCATAGCTTTTTGAAAAGGAAGAGTAAAGTCATCAGCATTATCTAAATTTTTTTGTACATATTCAGATCCTAGAGTAGCTTTTCTTTTTTCTAATCCTTTTTTAAATAATTCTTCGTCCATATATTTCCTTTTCTAATTACTTCTTTATATATCTTATTTCACTTTTTTGTTACATATTAAGATGAATATTTAGTTATATGAATATGTTTGAAAGTAAAAAAATAGATAGAAAAATTGGACCTAAATTTGGTGATGAAGACAACAACGGCGTAATTAATCAATTCAAACCAAAGCTATATGAAGATCAAATAAATTTTGATCGTATGAGAATGTATCGATTAAATAGGGTAAGGGAACAACTTGAAAAAAACAATATAGGTGCATGTATTTTATTTGATCCAATCAATATTCGTTATGCTACAGATACTAGAAATATGGCTGTTTTTTCTTTTCACTTAATGACACGTTATGTTTTTATTCCTGTGAAAGGACCAGTAACACTATTTGAGTATCCAAAATGTGAACATATATATGAGGATAATTGTACAATAGATGAGGTAAGAGAAGTACTAAGTTGGGACCATTTTTCTTGGGGCAATAAAGTTTATGATCAAGCTGTTGAGTGGTCAAAGATTATTGATGATCTAATGAAACAATATAGTTCTGAAAATAACAATATTGCCATTGATGTTTGTGATCCTGCAGGAATTAATGCTTTAAATGATAATTATAATTACAAAATAACTAACGCTCAAAAATTTTTAGAAATTGCTAGATCAATTAAATCAGAAGATGAAATAATATGTATGAAAGCTGCTGTTAAAACAGCTGAAAAAGGTATTTCATTAATGCATGAGAGTTTACAAGCAGGAATGACAGAGGAAGAACTTTGGTCTATCCTTCATAAAACTAATATTGAGAATGGAGGTGAATGGTTTGAGACTAGATTGCTTAATTCAGGTCCAAAAACAAATCCTTGGTTTCAAGAATGTAGTAATAGAATTATTCAAAAAGGTGAAATAGTTGCTTTTGATACAGATATGGTTGGTCCTTATGGATATTGTGCAGATATTTCTAGAACATTTGTAGAGGGTAGAAAGTTGAGTAATTATCAAAAGAAAATTCACAGCTTAGCGTATGAAAATGTAAAATATAACGCGGAATTAATTAAACCAGAGTTATCTTTTAGAGAGTTTGCAGAAAAAGCTTGGAAGCTTCCTGAAAATTGTTTCGATAATCATTATCCTTGTCAGATACATGGAGTTGGTATGAGTGACGAATGGCCTTTTATTGCTTATCCAGATAAAGATTATACTAACGGAGATTATAGCGGAGTATTTAAAGAAAATATGGTTGTTTGTGTTGAGAGTTATATTGGAGAAGAGGGTGGAAATGAAGGTGCAAAGTTAGAAGATCAATATTTAGTTACTAAAAATGGTCTTGATAAATTAAGCAACCTTCCTCTTGATCTAATATAGTTTTATAAGAATTGAAGTGATGAATAAAATAAAAACTATTGGTTTATTAGGAACTGGTGTCATAGGAGCGGGGTGGGCAGCTCGTGCTTTACATACAGGCATAAATGTTGTGGCATCTGACATAGATCCAAAAATGGAAGATTGGATAAATGAAGCTGTAGAAAATGCTCTTCCCTCTCTTCAATCTCTTACAGAAGGCATTACTTTGCCACCTACAGGTAAATTAACTTTTACAACTGATCCTATTTCTATGTCTCAGCAGGTAGAGTTTATTCAAGAAAATATACCTGAAGTTTTAGATATAAAAAGAAAATCTCTTAAATCTATTGCAGAAGTAACAAATAAAGAGATTATTATTTCTTCTTCAACTTCTGGTTTTATGCCAACAGAATTACAACAAGGTATGACTTTCCCTGAACGATTTATAGTCGGACATCCTTTTAATCCTGTTTATCTTTGTCCACTAGTTGAAATAGTTGGAGGAAAAGAAACTTCTGATAAAGTTAAAAATATTGCTAAAATTTTTTATGAATCAATGGGTATGCACACTTTAATGCTTCGAAAAGAAGTTCCAGGACATATTTCTGATCGTCTACAAGAAGCAATGTGGCGCGAAATATTACATGCTTTGAATGATGATATTGCTACAACCGGAGAGCTTGATGAAAGTATAGTCTATGGACCAGGTCTTCGTTGGTCAATTATGGGAATGAATCAAATTTATATGATTGCTGGAGGCAAAGGAGGGGCTAGACATTTTATAGAACAATTTGGTCCAGCATTAAAATGGCCTTGGTCACACTTAAAAGCTCCAGAATTATCTAATGAAATTATAGATCGATTCGTAGAGGGTGTAGAGGCTCAATCTCAAGGAAAATCCATTAGAGAAATGGAAAAAATTCGTGATGAGTGTTTAGTTGCTATTCAAAAAGTATTATCAAAACATAATATGGGAGCTGGGAAAACTCTTAATGAGTTTAAAAAAAAGATAGAATCTATCAACAAGAAATCTTAACGCTTAATAATTTATTGTTGCGTCAATAAAATTCTAAATTTACCGAATTATATATTAATAAAATTGATTATGAAAAAAGAATTGTCTTATTTTGTAAATTTAAACGAATTTCCTATTCATGATAGTGATAATTCAAAATATAAAAAAATTATTCAAGAAGCTAGAGAAGCTTTAAGTTTAGATGGTTGCTATGTTTTAAAATCAATTATTAATATGGAAGCAATTTACGAGATGCAAAAGGAGGCTTCTAAGATTGAAAATTTAGCACATTACACAACAAATAAAGTAAATGTTTATTTTTCAAAAGACGATGCATCATATCCCAAAGATCATCCTAGGCGTTTTTTTATGGAACGCAGTAACGGGTTTGTTTCAGGCGATAAATTTCCTAAGAATTCTATGATTAAAGAATTATATTATTCAAAGATTTTAAAAGAATTTATAGCGGACTGTTTAAATGTTAAAATGTATCATTATGCAGACCCACTTGCCTCTCTAACAATTAACGTCAATAAACCTGGAGATAGATTTTCTTGGCATTACGATACAAATGAATTTACAGTTACTATGTTGGTGCAAGATTGTGATGAGGGTGGTGTTTTTCAATACGTACCAAATATTAGAAACAAAGAAGACGAATGTTACGATGAAGTTTTAAAATTACTTAAAGGTGATCAGACGCGAGTTAAAGAAATTAAATTAAATGAGGGTGATTTACAGTTATTTAAAGGAAGATATGCTTTACATCGTGCAACAAGAGCGGAAGGTAATAAAACTCGTAATTTAGTTGTATTTACTTATACTGAAAAAGAGAATGTCATAGGGGCAAGTTATAGATCAAATGAATTGTATGGAAAAACACTTGATGTTCATAATGAAAAAAGAATTAGAAGTGATAGTTTGACTGATTAAATAATAAAAAGTGGAGTTTAAATTATGAAAAAGATTGGAGTTATAGGATTAGGCAATATGGGTGGTGCTGTAGCTCGCAATATACAGAGGGCTAATTTTCCTCTTTATATTCATGACATTAGAAAAGATGTTGGTAAAAAATTAATTGAAAAAGGTGCAATTTGGAAAAATTCTCCTAAGGAATTAATGGATGATGTTGATATAGTTGTTTCTATGGTTTTTGGACCAAAAGAAATAGAAGCGGTAATGAAAAATGAAAATGGAATTCTTCAATCCTCATGTAAAAACAAAGGTTGGATTGATCTTACTACAAGTAGCCCTTCTCTTATGAGAAATTTGGCTAAAGAATTTGAAGCTTTAGGAGGTTTTGCAGTAGATGCACCTGTTACTGGTTCATTAGATGCAGCAATTCGAGGGGATATGATTATGTTTGTTGGAGGATCTGAAAAAGCTATAAGTAATGCCAAGGAGGTTCTCGAAGTTATTGGAGAAATTAGATGTGTTGGAGATTATGGTAATGGATATGTCGCCAAATTAGTAAATAATCAGTTGTGGAAAATTCATGCCACGGCTATTGGAGAAGCAATGGTATTGGCTAAAAAAGCAGGTCTTGAGCCTGAATTATGGTGGAAAGTAATGAAGGGAGGAGCGGCTGATAGTTTTGTTTTACAGCATGATGTCCCTTCTATTTTTTCAGGTCATTATGATCCTTCTTTTCGTTTAGAGTTAGCTTTAAAAGATTTAGATTTAATTCAAGATTTAATTAAAGAACATGGAACTCGATCAGAATTAACGCAAGCTTGTCATGAGCGTTTTCAAGAAGCTGCTAACCGGTATGGAGATGAAGCAGGTGAAATGACTGTTTGTAAATTAATAGAAGAAGATGCGAGTATAAATCTTAGAGTTAAGGGTAATTGGATAGCGCCTTGGGATGTAAAACATTCAAGTGAAGAATAACTTATTGAATATGTATCCATTTGACATTCAAAAAAATAAACCAAAAGGATTTCCTTCTATAAAGAAAGAACCAGTTTTTGATCCAAAAACAGATTTGCAATTAGAAAAACCTAAAAAAATAAATAATCTTAAAGAATTAGGATATTCAAACAAAGAGTTAAAAAATCTTTCTACGCAGTTTGCTTTTTCATCACCAACAAGAATTTTAAGTGAAGAGGGAATAGGAAAGTTATATGAAGTAGTAAAATTATTAGAACCTTATGCAAAATCCTCTGAACGTATTCCGAGAATGGTTAGAGGTGGTGTTTACCAATCTAAATTTCTTAGAGATTTTTCTTTATCTGAAGATATAACTAAATTTTTTTCAGAAATTACAAATCTTGAACTACAACCTCATACAATTCCTCATCAACTTGGACATATAAATTATAACCCTTTAAAAAAAGGTATAAATATAGATAAGTGGCATACAGATACCCTACGCTATGATTATGTTTTGTTTGTTACTGATCCTAATAAAGTTACTGGAGGAGAGTTTGAATATTTTCTTGGAACAAAAAAACAAATAGAAAAAATACATGCCAAAGGTGTTAAAATTCCTTCTAAAAAAATAATTTCTATAAAACCACCTGCACCTGGTTACGCAATTTTCTTACATGGAAATATGGTTGTTCATAGAGCAAAAGGTATAGATTCTGATGGAGAAAGAATAACTCTTGTTAACGGATATGTTGCAAGAGATATGGTTAAAAACCCAGATTTTACAAATTTTGAAGAGTCTTATTTGACTGAACCAAAACATGTAGGCACATCTGAATTTGCAAAACACACTGCTTTAATTGCTAGAGAGCATTTAAACAGATGTATAAATGATGTTGAATTTTCTGAAGACAGAGAAAAATATATTAAAGAGCTTGATAATACTTCTAAAATTTTAACTGAAGCTATAAAAAAAATTAAAAAAGTAGGGATAAAGGCTAAAAGTAAACATTTTGGAGATTAATTTTTTTTAGCAATACAAAGCCAAGCTTCAATATCTTTATTAACTATGTAAGAGCATTTTGATATACCAATAATATTCCATAACTTATCATCTGATAGTTGTTTTATTTTTAAATCAAATTGATATTTTTTATAAATCCCCTCATTTATTGTAAAACAAATTAATCCGTTTTTCTTTAAAATACGAATTAGTTCATTTAATGCATTAGCTTTTACATGACCATAGGTAAAGGTACCTACACAAGTAATGGCGTCAAAAAAATTATCCTCATATTTTAATTTTTCATTTAAATCTATTAATTCTAATTGATTATAAATATTATTAGGAATTAAATCGAGCATTTCCTGTGAAAAATCAGCTCCTGTTATTTTAGTAAATCCAAATTTTTGTAATTCAATTCCTACTAGCCCCGATCCACAACCAGCATCCAAAATATTTATATCTTTATTTGGTGCATGTTTATTAAAAAGTTTTACAGTATTTTGTGGAGCTTGGTAATTCCACGAAATCATATTTTTGTTATATTCACCCTTCTTTGTCCAGTTAACATAATATTTTAAAACTTTTTCTTTAGAATCTAATTGATATATTGGGATTTTATTATCTATATCTTCAGTATTCATGGCCATTTATTTGCATAACGAAGTAGCTATCCATTTATTAAAATGGTGAGTAGGGTTATCTAATACTGGAGAAAAATTACCACCATTGTAGATAGGAGAATTACGTCCTTCTTGCATACCTTCAATAATCATTAAGTCTTCTGATTGAATACTATGCCACTGTTTGAAATTTTGTTCTCGTAAAGGTTTATATTTTTCTGACAATGCTGCTTCTTCTCCCACATAATATATTTCCATGTGCTCTTTAGTATAATTATAACTCACTGGTTCCAACCAATACGCATAGTAATGATCTTTGTGTATACCTAACATAACATTTGGGAAGAGCGCTACATACTCCGCGTGAACTACTTTATCTTCAGCCCAACCAGGAAAGGTAGGAAATTCTGCATTATTTTCAAAGCGAGGATTATAAACAACGGTACCTTGCCCTGCAAAACGATTAGGTAAACCTTGTATATGATAATGATCATCAATTTTTGAATATTCATTTAATCCTGGATGTACAAAAGGTAAGTGGTAACTTTCACAATAGTTTTCTATAGCAAATTTCCAATTGCATTTTGCCTCTAATGAAAAGTGTCCATAGTCTTTGGCATGACAAATCATTTTTTGATCTTTTTTTGTCCAAAATGAAGACCATCTATCTTCTAGTGGTTTAATATATTCTTCAAATGAAACTTCATTATTGGATATATTAACTAATATTAAATCAAGCCAGACAGCAGATCGAACTTCTTTCAAACCACTTTTAGATTTATGAAATTTTTCATGATCATGCTTATTAACGCCACCTAGATGTGGAGTAGCAATTAAATTTCCCTCAAAGTCATAAGACCAAGAATGATATGGGCAACGAAGTACATTTTTTAAAGAACATTTTTCATTAACAAGTTTGTATCCTCTGTGACTACAAACATTATGGAATACACGCACTTTATTCTTTTTATCCCTAATAATAATTAGAGGAATTCCTAGTAAATCAAATGGTCTTGTATCTCCTGTATTAGGAACTGAACTAGCCGTTCCTATGGTGACCCATTTATCTTCAAATATTTTTTTACGCTCAATCTTGCTATACGGACCTTCTAAATAACATTCATTAGGAAGACCATGAGCTTTTTCAATAGATTCACTAACTATATCTAGCTTTTTTTTATCAATAATATTAAATATTTCTTCAGTCATATATAACTATGAAATCTTTATTTTAGGTTTTATAAAAGTCAAATAAATTTGTGATCGTTAATACTTAATTAATCCAAATTTCTTGCATCTTGTAAAATTATTTAGTTAAAAAATAGTTGCTCCAAATACTTTAATGGCATTTTCTTCCATCCCTAATACAAGTCTTCCCAGAAATTCACCTGGTATTTTAGTACTAGTTTGTTTGTATAGTACACTGACATAAGATCCTCTTCTTAAACAGCCTAAACAAGTTTTATCACTTGATAGATTTACTAATAATTCATTAGTCGACCATTGTTTTCCTATTTCAATTTCATTTGCCCCATAAAGCATTTCTGCTGAGAAATCCCTAGTAAATCCACTGTAATCTTTTTTGTTAGAACTAATTATTAAATTATTCCAAAATGGTTCAGCAATTTTGATAATTTCCTCATCGGTTTTTTCTAGAAGATTCATTATTTAACAATTTATACTAAGAGGCAGCAAACTTTTTTTCTTCATCATCTATTATATGATACACAGGCATCTTTTCCATAGTAAATTTACCTGTTTTTGGATCACGTCTAGATACAGTTAAGCAATGCCAATTCTCATCATCTAATTTCATGTGATCACCTCTATAATAATAACCAGGCCATCGCGTTTCTTCTCTGAATAAAGTATGCTCTGTAACACATTGAGAAGTAAGAGTTCTATGTTTCAATTCCCATGCTCTCATAAGTTGATGGTAATCTTCAGCTCCAACATGCTCTAAATCTTCTTTTAATAAATCTAATAATTCTAACCCTCTTTTAAGAGTATTTTCGTTTGTCATATAATTAAAAGAAATACCTCCTACATATTCATCCATAATTTTTTGAAGACGTTGTAATCCCTGAAGTGGTAAAATATAACTTGGAGAAACTGTTCCTGCAGTAATTTCGTTTCTTCCAACTTTATAATTCTCTAAAGGCTTATAAATTATTTCTCTAAAGTTTTCGCATTGTTTTTCACTTACATTTATATCTTCTGCTTTTTGATCTTGGATATATTTGACTGCTGCTTTTGCTGCTAATCGTCCTTCAGTAAATGAACCTGAAGAAAACTTATGAGCACTTCCGCCTACAGTATCACCAGCTCCAAAAAGCCCCTCAACTGTTGTCATTCTATTATATCCCCAAAAGTATTCAGGTGGAGATAAATCCTCTGGCCCACTTACCCAAGCACCTGAACATGTTGCATGTGAACCCATTACATACGGTTCAGAAGTAGTTAATTCAGGATTTTGATATTTAGGATCAATATTTTGGGAGGCCCAAACTACTGCTTGTCCAACTGTCATTCCTAAAAAATTTTCCCAACCAATGGTTTCCAAATGAGGATCTTGGAAAGCTTCTTTAGTAACCATATGAATTGGACCACGTCCAGCCATAACTTCTTGTATAAATGCATGATTACGTAAGCATGTAGGAGTAGGATGGTGATCTATGTATTCACCTACCAACTCTTTTGTTTGATCGTACCACTTTTTTTCATAATTTTCTCCATTTGCATTTTGTGTATATGTTTTAAGATGTAAAAAATATGCTCCAACTGGTCCATAACCATCTTTAAATCTACACAATACAATACGATTTTCCATTTGTGTCATTTTAGCTCCGACATCAATTGGTAATGCATATGCTGAACCATTGCTCCACGGTGCATACCAAGTTCTTCCCATTCCTTCTCCTACTGCTCTAGGTTTAAAAATGTGAGATGCCCCACCTGCTGCTACAATTACGGTTTTTGCTCTAAAGACATGATAATTTCCTGTTCGCATATTAAAGCCAACTGCTCCGCCAACTCTATTTTCTTTAGTTTCATCCATTAAAAGATGAGTAATCATGATTCTATTATAGATTTTATCAGCGGATTTTTTTGCTGCTTCAGCAACAATAGGTTTGTAGCTTTCTCCATGAATCATTATTTGCCACTTACCTTCTCTTTGATATCTTCCAGTTTCTTCATTACGCATCATTGGAAGTCCCCATTCATCAAACATATGCACAGTAGAGTCAACATGACGAGCCATGTCATAACCTAAATCTTCACGAACAAGTCCCATTAAATCATTACGAGCATAACGAACATGATCTTCAGGTTGATTTTCACCCCACTGCATTCCCATATAACAATTGATTGCATAAAGACCTTGTGCAACAGCACCACTTCTATCTATATTAGCTTTTTCTACGCAAATTATTTTTAAATCTCGACCCCAGTGCCTTGCTTCAAAAGTTGCACCTGTTCCAGCCATTCCTCCACCAACAACTAATACATCACAATTTTCATAAACAGTCTTATTTTTTGGCATTAATAGTAAACTCCTTTTTTAAAAGAGCTTTTACTTATAGTAGGTAATTCCTTTTTTGTATTTAAACCTTTAGGTTCAGAATATAAAATTTGTGAATTGATCTCTCCCTGATCTGGCTGATCTGCTTCAGCTAATTTTGGAATATATTCTCCCCACGGTTTAGTTGTGATTGGAGAAACAAAATTTTTTTCTGTTCCATTTCTAAATTTAATTCGCCACGAAATAGTACCCTTTTCTTCTTCTCTAAGAACTCGTACACTATGTCCCATTGGAGCAAAATCGGCATAGCCTCTTGCATCAATTGCTTCGTTCGGACATGCTTTAACACAAGAATAGCATTCCCAACACATATTAGGCTCAATATTTACTGCACGTCTTGTAGTTGGATCTATGTGCATAATATCTGAAGGACATATGTCAACACAATGACCACAGCCATCACATTTAGTCATATATACAAAAGTTGACATTTTAATTTATCTCCTTTTTTATTTTAATTTTTCCTTTTTTCATACCTAAATCAATAATGTTTTGGAGCTTCTCTTTTTATACCTAAACCAAATTGTTTAGGTTGATCAGAAGGCTCAGGTAAATTATCTCTAGAACCATCTGCTTCAGCTAAATTTCTTTGAATTGCTGCTCCAGGTTTATAAAACATATGAGCAAACTTTGACCAATATACACCTCCAAATAAAACTAAATTAGATAATCCAAATAAGATAAGAAAGAATATACTCCAACCTATAACATTGTATGATTGCAAGAAAGACCATAAAAGAGCAAAAGTAGAAGTAATGACAAGTGACAGAACAAATAAATCAGCTTGAATTATGCGGTACCATGGGTGAGCTTCAGCTGAAACATCTACTCTAAGAAAAAACCAAAACCAGTATCCGCCTAAACATGTCATAATTGCACCAACATGCCAAAGAATGGGATATATAATAGGAGTCTTTATAGTTGAGGAGGAATAACAAAAAATCAAAATAACAGATGTAGCCCAAAAAAGTAAAGTGCCGTACATACCTAATAAATGTGCCACTCTTCTTTTACCTGCACCTAACTCTGAAGTTGTTAAAATTTCACTTGCAAAAGTTTTAGCTATTATTGATGTTTTTTCATTTGAAGATAAATTTCTTTTTGCTTGGGATTTGGCTTTTTTTGCATTTTGAAAAAAATATTTTACATTTTTTTTATGTATAATATCAAACAATGTACCTAAAATTACTAAAACAACCATTAAGATAACAAATACTTGCATTACAATTGAAGGCAAAAATACCGAAAGTGTGGCAAATGGATTATTTGAAATTATCAAGACTGCTCCTTTTATGTAAATCTAATATTAATAAAATAGCTATTTTTACAATTCTTCAAGTAGTCTCTTAAAGTTTTTTTACCTAAAAACAAACATTTATTGCTTATTAAAAATAAATACTTAATAAAAGATTTATGAAAATTTTGATATTTGGATTGCCTGGATCTGGCAAAACTTGGTTAGCTGAGAGGTTGGTTAAGGAAATAGATAATTGTGCTTGGTATAATGCTGATTTTGTAAGAAGATATGCCAATGACTGGGATTTTGAGATTGCAGGCAGGATAAGGCAAGCGAATCGAATGAAAACCTTTGCAGATTTTGAAAAGTCACAAGGAAGATGGGTTATTTGTGATTTCGTTGCACCTACTGAGGAAGCTAGAAAAGCTTTTGATGCAGACTACTTAATATGGCTTGATACATTTGAGGAAGGTCGAGTCGTATCATCTAAATTAAAAGAATTAAAAAATATTAAAAATTTGCCATTTGATGCAACTAATCTTGCTAAAAGTAAAAAATTTGATGACACTACTAAGATGTTTGAAAAACCAAATAACGTAGATTTTCATATTACTAAATTTTTAAACGATAAAGAAATAGAAAAATTGGCTGATAAAATAAAAAATGTTTAATTGGAAAAAACCAACTGTAGAAATGTTAGGTAGGTGGCAACCTTGGCACGATGGGCACACTGCACTTTTTAAAAAAGCATTAAAAAAAACAGGACAAGTTTGTATTATGTATAGAGATGTTGGAGGTGTTGATGCTGGTATAGAAGGTCAGTCTGATAATCCTTTTGATTTTGATGAAGTTAAAAAAAATATTATTGAAGGTTTAAAACCTCATGGATTTGAAGAAGGAAGAGAGTATATTGTTTTAAAGGTTCCTAATATCGTAGATATTTCTTATGGAAGAGGAGTGGGATACACATTTACAGAACATGATCTTGGTGAAGAAATTCATAAAATTTCTGCAACAAAAATTAGAAAAGAAATGCGTAATAAGGGTGATTTAAAAAACAATTAATTGATAATCGCTCGATCTGCTTGCACAGGTTTGTTCGTTCCTCTTTTTTTAAATGTTTCTCTATAAGTGATATATACAACAGAGAAAAAGATTATTAATCCTCCAATCCATGTCCATAAATCAGGTATTTCAGAAAAAACAAAAAAACCAAATAATGAAGCCCAAATTAATTTTGTAAACTGTAAAGGCATCACAAAAGTAGTATCACTTAAACGAAAGGCTTGAGTTAAGCACCAATGTGATAATAAACCAGCGCCACCTATAAATATAAAAATAAATAATTGATTGATATTTATATTTTCCCAATAAAATATTGATAGTATGAAAAATACTGGTGTTGAAATTAATAAATGATAAAAAATAATAGTTAGGCTTGAGTCAACAGAAGAAAGTTTTTTAACAAAAATTAATACAAAAGAAAAGCTTAGTGATGCTATTAACATTAAAATTGTGCCAGTTTCTAAAGGAATATAACCTGGTCGAATAATTATAAAAATACCAATAAAACCTATTATTAGTGCAGTAGTTCTATGAAAACGAATTACTTCACCAAGTAAAATTACTGCTAATATTGTTGTAAAAAGAGGAGTAGTAAAACCTAATGCGGTAGCTTTTTCTAAATGCATTGTTCCTAAAGCAGTAAACCAACAGATCATAGAAATAATATTTATCAAAGCTCTTATAAATTGAAATTTATAATTTTTTGATTTTACTGCAGCAAAGTTATTTTTAATAATAAAGGGAGAAAGTAAAATCAATCCTGCAATACATCTAAAAAAACATATCATTATTGGATTAAGATCTTTTGATAAATACTTGACGCTTAAAGCCATAAGAGCAGCAAAAAAAGTTGCAGCAATTGCTAAAACAGCAACGTATAAAGTTTTATTATTGAACACTTATTGTGCAGCTATTATTGAAGCAGCAATTGAGGCTAATCTAGAAGCTGTGTTATCAGCTCTACTTGTGACAACAACCGGCACTTTACCTCCAACTATAAATCCTGCAGCACAAGCTCCCATAAAATATACCATAATCTTAGATAATGAGTTACCTGTTTCTAAATTTGGAACTAAAAGAATATCAGCTTTTCCAGCTACTGCATTATTTATTTTTTTTATTTTAGCTGCTTCAGGAGAAACAGCATTGTCAAAGGCTAAAGGTCCATGAACAAAAGCATCAATGTTATCTTTTATAGCTCTTTCCATAATTGTTTTTGCATCCATTGAGCTAGGCATGCTTTCTATAGGATCTTCAGTTCCAGATAGTATTGCTACTTTTGGTTTTGTAATATTTATTTTTTTTGCAAACTCAACTACGTTATTTAATATATGAATTTTTACATCTACTCTTGGAGCAACATTTAGTGCTCCATCAGTGATAAATAAAGGTTTAGAATTTTTTGGAATAGTCATGTGCCATATATGACTTAGTCTTTTTGTTCCCAATAAACTAAAATCTTTTTTTAAATAGGTACGCATAAGTATGTCTGTGTGAATATTTCCTTTGATCATAACTTTTATTTGATTTTCCTTAGCAAGACTTGCTGCTTCAATTGCAGAGTCTTGATCATTTTCACAGTTAATAATTTTAAAATTATTAATATCCCAATTAATTTTTTCTGCTTCATTAATAATTTGTGATTTTATGC
>CACJSL010000012.1 GCA_902596065.1 uncultured Alphaproteobacteria bacterium
AAAGCTAATAGCGGACCATAACCAATAAGCTCATTTGGTTTCCAAAAACCCCTTTTATCTCTTGTTCCAAAATTTTGTTCTTCCATATAATATTTTAATTTATCACTAGATTAATCAAAAAACTATATTTAGTATAAAAAAGTGAAATATCAATTGTTTAAAATTGTTTACAATTATATAAAGATACTATGGACTTCTGCCATTTCTTAACGAGTTACTTGCCTAATCCATCTGTTGGTTCAAAAGTTCACTTTCAAAATATGATTGATCAATCTGTTTTAGCAGAAAAACTTGGGTACAATACTGTTTCAATACCTGAACATCATCTTGTGAATATTTTAATGATGCCTTCACCTTTACAAATGGCTGTTAAAATTGCATCATTAACAAAAAAAATTAAGATTACCACTGGTGTAGCTGTTCTTCCATTGCATGATATGAGAACGTATGCAGGTGAAGTTGCTACTGCTGATATATTAACTGATGGAAGGTTAATTCTAGGTGTTGGAAGAGGAGCTTTTTCTTGGGAGATGAAAAGATTAGGCACTCCTATTGAAATTTCAAAAGAAAAATTTATTGAATCATTAAATGTTTTACAATTATTATTAAGTGAAAAAGAAGTTTCTTTTAAAGGTAAATATTATGATTTTGAACCTATTACAATTATGCCACGGCCTATTAGTAACCCAGTACCAATGATGATTGCAGCAATGGATCTTGAAAGTATTAAAAACGCATCAACAAAAGGATTTCATGTACAATCAACTGTACTATCCGGAACAAAAGAGCTTTTAATAAAAAGAGTTAATGCTTTTAAAGAAGGATGCAAAATATTAGGGGAAAAAGGAAAAACACTTAAACTTTCAATGCAAAGAATGGCTTACGCCGCCAAAAATCAAAGTGATGCTGAAGAAAAAAATAGATTAGCTTATGAATACTATAAACGTTTTGATAATATGTTTACAGGACCTGGCAAAGTTCATGCTGGAGAAATTGATCCATTACCTAGAAATCAAACATTAAAAGAAATGTCAGAAAATTTAATTATTTGTTCAACAAGTGAAATGATTGATAAGCTGAGTATATATGCTGAAGCTGGTGTAGATGAAGTCATATTAAGTTCTGATTTTGGTCAAACTCAAAATGAATTAATAGAATCTATGTATCGTATAAGTGAAGAAGTCATTCCATATTTTAAAGATACAAAATCTAAAGTAGCATAAATTATTTTAAATGAACAACTCTATAGATTGTCATTATTCAATCATTGGGAAAGGTCCTGCATTATTTTTAATTCATGGCATAGGAGCAGCTGAAGATGCTTGGAGATTTGTTGTTCCTAAATTATCAAAACATTTTACTGTAATAACATATGATTTAAGAGGTCACGGAAAATCTCCAGTTACTCATAAAAATTTCAATTTAAATGACTTAATTATGGATCTTGAGAGAATTAGAGAGCTTTCAAAATTTGAAAAAGGACATTTTGTCGGCCATTCATTAGGTGGAATGATTGCACCATTGTATGCAAAAAAATTTCCTGAAAAAATTTTATCAATTGGTTTATTGTCAACAGTAGCAGGTAGATCAAATCAAGATACAAAAAATTTATTAAATGTAATTAAAAATATGGAATTGAATGGCATAGAAAAAACCTTATCTACATTAACTACACGATGGTTTACTGATAATTTTATTAATCATAATAAAGATATTGTTAAAAGAAGATTGAAACAAGTTATTGAAACGGATCCTGAAGTTTTTTTAAATGTTTTTAAGATTTATGCAAAAACTGAAATATTCCCTGATCTTAAAAATATTACTAAACCTTGTTTATTAATAACAGGAGAACTTGATTTAGGTTGTTCTCCAGATCATAATAAAAAAATGGCAAATGAAATCATTAATTCTAAAATAGTAATTTTATCAAAAGTTAAACATTCCATCTTAATAGAACAGCCACATGAAGTAGCAGAAAATTTGATAAATTTTATTTCTAAATTAAAATTTTGATTCTTCTTTCTTTTTCTAATTTGTGTTAATTTAAAATAATATTTTATGACAAATTTAAAAATAACTGGAGCTACATAATGATTAATAGATTTTCAGTACCTTTACTAGAAACTAGCACTATTGATCTTGCAAATGTAGCTTCAAATAAAATAGAGCCTGAGACAGTTCTAACAAATGCAAGAATACTTTCAACATACTCAGATAGAATTTTAAAAGACAAAGAACTTTGGATATTTAAAGGGCGTATAGCTTGTATTAAACCATCGGGATCATACAAAGAATTTTTTCAAATGGATAAATCTAAAATTTATGAAGTAAATAATAATATATTAGCGCCAGGTTTAATTGATCCTCATATGCATATTGAAAGTAGCATGATGACCGGATGTGCCTATGCTGAAGCAGCATTATTAAATGGTACTACAACAATATTTTGTGATTCTCATGAGATAGGAAATGTTTGTGATACTGATGGTATAGAATGGATGTTACAAGATTGCAGAGAATCTCCAATATCTATTTTTTTAACTTTACCAAGTACAATTCCTGCTACAAATAAATACTTAGAAACAGCTGGGGGAGACTTAACTGATAAAAAAACAGCTATACTTTTTGATAAGTGGCCTGAAATTAAAGGTCTTGGTGAAAAAATGGATTTTGTATCTGTATGTGAAAGTAATGAAAGATCACATTCTATTATATCTGAAACTTTGAAAAGAAATTTGCCAGTAAGTGGACATGTATTCGGTAGAGAATTTGTAGCAGCATATGCAGCTAGTGGTATTACAGATACTCATGAAGCTGAAGATAAATTATTTACAAATGATTTATTAGATGCTGGTCTTTGGATTTTTTTAAGAGGAGGAAATCCTAAAACTCCATGGAACAGCATAAAAGAAGCTATTAAAGTAATTACTGAATCAGAAGCTAGTACGAAAAGGATTTGTGTATGTACTGATGACAGAGATGCAGATGATTTATTTAATTTTGGATTAGACTGGGTAGTAAGACAAGCTAATACACTAGGAATTAATAATACTACAGCATGGTCAATGGGCTCTCTTCATCCTGCAACAAGATTTAATATTGATAGAGATTATGGTGCATTGGGTCATAGTCGACGAGCTGATATAGTTATGATTAATGATAATTTAGAGGTCCTTAATACCTGGATAGGAGGACATCTTGCTGTTGAAAATAAAAAAATTACTTCTCTTATAGATAAGCAATTATCTGAAAACAGATATAAATACCCTAAGAGAGCCTATAATACTGTTATTCTTCCAGAAAAAATAAATTTTATACCTGATATGCCAAAAGAATTAGAATTTAAAATTAATGTAATAAAAACAGAACTACCTGGTATTATGACTTTTAAAGAAACCATTCATATTAAAAAAAATGATAATAATTGGCTTAATATCTTAAAAGAAAATAATCTTAGTTATTTATGTGTAATTGAAAGACATGGAAAAACTGGTGAGTTTGCACATGGTTTTATTAAAAATTTTAATTTAAATGAAGGAGCTGTAGCAAGTAGTGTAGGACATGATGCTCATAATATCATTGTAGCAGGTTTAAATGAAAGTGATATGAAATTGGCAGTAGATATTATTAATGATTTGCAAGGCGGCATAGTAATTGTTAATAAAGGTAAGCTCGTATCAAGTGTAAAATTACCAATTGCAGGTTTATTATCTGATAAAAAAGCTTCAGATGTAGCAGAAGAAAATAAGATATTCAAAGAACATTGGGTTAAATCAGGATGTACATTACCCTACATGGGTTTTAATTTATTACCTTTATCTGTAATACCAAATTTCAGAATTACTAATAAAGGTTTAGTTGATGTAAATACTATGAAAATTGTACCATTAATTGAAAAGATTTGATAAAAAATTAGAAATATAATCATGTCAATAGTTTCAAATATTTGTATTACGAATTCCTCAGGCAACAAAATGCAAGAAATTAATAATATTAAAGTTATTGCTAGTAAGGGTATTGTAAATGATAGATATTTTAAGGATAACAATGATAAAGATACTCAGATTACTTTAATTGAAAGTGAAAATATTGATCATTTTAATGAAATATCTGGAACTAATTTTGTAGCAAGTGACTTTAGAAGAAATATTATTACTAAAGGTATACGCTTAAATGATTTAATTAATAAAAGAATAAAAGTCGGTGAAGTGAACATGCTTGTTCATAGATTGTGTGATCCTTGTAAATATCTACAAGATTTATTATCTCATAAAAATTTAGTAAAAAATTTATTAAATAAAGGTGGATTAAGATGTGAAGTCCTTTCAAGTGGAGAGATTTCAATTGAAGATAAAATTATTATTTTATAATATTTCTTTAATTTAATAATTGTATAATAGATCTATTTATAAATTTATGAAAACTGCACTATTTATTTTACATCAAAAAACTTCAGAAGCTGGAAATATTGGAAATAAACTTAAAAAAAGAGGATTTACTTTTGATATTGTTAGACCCTCATTAGGAGAAGAGCTTCCAAATAATTTAAATAAATACAGTGCTATAGTAGTCTTTGGGGGACCAATGAGTGTCAACGATCAAGATGAATATATGAAAAAAGAAATTTTATGGATTGGTGAAGTTTTAAAAACAAATATTCCTTTTTTAGGTATTTGCTTAGGTGCTCAATTATTAGCAAAATATTTAGGATGTAAAGTTGAAAGAAATAAAGAAAAATTATCTGAAATAGGTTTTTACAAAATTAAACCTACATCAAAAGGTCTTGAAATGTTTAAATCTAATGATATATTTTATCAATTTCATACTGAAGGATTCACTGTAAATAAAAATTGTGAATTACTAGCTAAGGGTGATGTTTTTAATAATCAAGCTTTTAAATACCAAAATTGTTATGCATTACAATTTCATCCTGAAGTTAATATTTATTTACATTTAAAATGGATTTTTTTAGTTCTAATTAGAAAACCTCATGTTTTATATCAAAAAGGTGCACAAGGTATATTTAATCAACTAAGATTTAGAATAAAATATAATAGTTCAATTTCTAAATGGCTAGATTATTTTTTAGATAACTATTTTCTAAAAAAATTATAAACATAAAGTTTGTTTAAATAATTCATCGACTATTGTTATAATCTATAAGCTTAATTATTATCTATTGATTTATTACTTTAAAATATATGAAGAATTTTTTTACAAAATATTCAAATCAAATTAATGGTTATATTTTTATATTACCAGCTTTTTTGATTATAGGTATTTTCGGTATTTTCCCAGTTTTTTTTGGAATGTATATGAGCGTACATAAATGGAAAGTTTTTAAAGGACGTTTTTTAGGGTTTGAAAATTATCAAAAAATTCTTGGAGATATTAGTTCTTTTTGCTTATTTATATTAGGACTTTTGATTTTAATTTTTTCTTATTGGTTTTGGTCTGAATATAAAAACAAATTTAAAAATAAGTTTTATGTTTTTTTATTATCACTAGTTTTTTTAATAATTAGTTTAATTTTAATTAATTATAGTTGGTCAATAATGATGAGTACAGGTGATGAAGATTTTTTAAATTCATTAATTTATATTTTTTATTATTCTTTTTTTGCAATAACAACAGAAGTTGGTTTAGGCTTATTGATTGCATACGCTCTTTATCAAAAATTAAAAGGCAAACAATTATTTCAAATGATTCTTCTTTTACCTTATATTACTCCTGCGGTAATGGGAGGTGCTGTCTTTTTTTTGATATTTGGAAAAGCAGAAAATTCAATTTTAAATGAATTTATAGGTTTATTTGGTTATGATCCACAAATGTGGCTGTTTGATAAAAGAAAATTAAGTGAAATACTATTTGGAATTAAAATAGATGGGTTTTTTGCCGGTCCTAGTTTAGCATTAACAACCTCAATATTTTATGGTGTTTGGTCATATACAGGATATTACGCTATAATACTTTTAGCCGGTTTATCAATTATCCCTTCAGATTTATATGAAGCAGCAAAAGCTGAAGGCGCTTCTAGATGGCAAACTTTTACGAAAATAACTGTTCCCTTATTGATGCCAATTATTTTCTTTCTTTTACTCACTGGTTTTATAAATTCTTTCCAAGCATTTAATCATATATTAGTAATGAAAACTTCCTCAGCTGGTGAAACTATGGATGTAGTAACAATTGAAATATTTGATCATTTTTGGGATAGGGTAAAATTTGGATATGCAGCTGCTGAAGGAGTTGTTTTATTTATTATTCTTAACGTACTGGCAATTTCACAATATGTTATTTTTAGAAAGAGATTAAATTATGATTAAATTTTCTCACAAAGAGTTAATAATTCCATATTTTATACTTTTTGTTATTTTACTTCTTTCTATTTATCCTTTGCTGTACATGATTAGTACTTCATTAATGACTGCTGGTGAAGCCTCTAATCAATATATGTTTCCAAAAAAATTAATGTTTGAAAACTATCTAGAGGTTTGGAATTCAAATAATTTTCAAAAATATACATTTAACAGTATTATTATTAGTGTTGTAATTGTAACAGGAGTTTTGTGTACTAGCATACCTGCGGCATATGCTTTTGCAAAAATAGATTTTCCATTTAGGAATATAATTTTTTATGGCCTTTTAATATCACTTATGATTCCTGAAATTATTTCACTTTTACCTCATTTATTAATTATAAGAGGTGATATATTTCCTCTACCTTTTGGACCATCGTGGATGAATTCATTAAAAGGTTTAACCATTCCTTTTTTTGGAAATGTTTTCTTAATATTTTTATTAAGACAATATTTTAAAAAAATTCCTAATGAATTATGGGATGCAGCAAGAATGGATGGCGCTTCTCATTTCTTATTTTTACGAAAAGTAGTCATACCTATGAGTATGCCAATAATAGTAACTATATCTTTATTTGCTTTTATTCTTGCTTGGAATTCATTTGCTTGGCCTTTACTTATATTAACTAAAGAAGACTGGTTTCCTGTTACAGTTTCCATTTATAGTTTTATTAGAGAGGCAGGAACTAATTATAATCTATTAATGGCAGCTTCATTAATTTCTATATTTCCTGTTCTTTTACTTTATTTCTTTACTCAAAGATTATTTTTGGAAAGTATTTCTAATTTTGGAATAAAACAATAATTGTTAATAATAATTGTTAACAATTATTTGTTATAAATATTTAATAAAAATGTAGTATTTCTTTGTTAAAGGTTTATTTTATCATTTTGGTGAAATTATTTTAGGGGTGCAATATGAATATTTTAAATAAAATTTTTTTTATAATAATACTTTTTTTCTCATCATATTTATTTGCAATTACAGCATCTGATATTGAAAATGCTAATCCAGAAGGTCAAACAGTTGAATTTTGGGTTCAGTATTCTGATGAAAGATTAGACGCTATGATGGCTCGTGCTGAGAGATTTGAAAAAGAAACTGGAATTAAAGTTAATATAACTTACAAAGGTCATTATGGAAAAGTTCAATCTGCAATGATGACTACTGCAGGAACATCAGATCAAGCTGATGTTGCTAGAGGTTATGGAAACGCCGCTGCTGATATGTATCAAATAGGTGCAGCTATGGATCAAACTATATTAGCTGAAAGTAAAAAGTGGGGTGTTACTCAAAGTGATATTGATGATTGGGGTGCTAATTGGACAGTTGGATTTTCTGCTTATTTTGATGGTAATCCAAAATTACTTCATGAAGTAGGTAAATCGCTAGAGGTTGTTTATTACAACAAAGACTGGTTGAATGAATTAGGATTATCTGAACCGCAAACTCCAGCTGAATTTGCAGAAGCCGCATGTGCTGCTACTAATAGTACTTTTAGTGGTAGAGTAGGTGACACTGCAAGTTTGGGTTATGAAATTGATACAGATGCGAGTAATTTTGCTGCGTGGGTATTTGCTCATGGAGGAGATGTTTTTGATTATGATGCTGGTCAGTATATTTTAAATAGCAGCGAAGCCGTTGCAGCTATGGAATTTATTCAAGGAATGGCTAATAAAGGTTGCGCTCAAGTAACTAGAGATAAATATGCTGATCAACAATATTTAGGGTTAGGATCAAATTTATTTGCACTTAGTTCTACTTCAGGCATAACTTATTTTCAAAAAGCTATTGAAGAAGGTTACAATGGTCAATGGGAAATTTCAAAAGTTCCTCATACAACTAAAAATCCTGTAATGAATTTATATGGAGGAGGTTTGATAATGGGCAACACTGGAAATGTTGACAAAATGGTTGCTGCATATCAATGGATGAAATATATTTCTAATACTGAAAATTCAGCCGTTTGGTCAACAGAAAGTGGTTACGGTTTTGTTAGAACTTCTTCTGCTGATCATCCATTAATTCAGGCAAAAAGAAATGAACTTCCTCAATATGATAGATCGTTGGGTCTTATTCAATATGGAAAAGGTGAACCTTCAGTTCCAGCTTATTACTCCGTAAGAGGTGAAATTGAAAAAGCATATGCTGCTATTATTAATGGAGATGATATTATGTCTACATTAAATGCATTAAATGATGAAGCTAATTCTATTCTTGCAGATGCTATAGAAAATTAAAAATATATTTTAATTATTACTAGGGTGGTTTAAAACCACCCTTTTTATTTTATATATGATTATTGTTTGTTCTCTAAAAGATCTAAATACAGTATGTGAGTCAGTGAAACCTTCTCATGTAATTTCTGTTATTGATCCTGGATATGCTCCTGAAACTCCTCCTGGAGTTTCTAATCACCTAAAATTAGGTTTTGACGATATAATTGAGGTAAATCCTAAAAATCAAATTTTTAGATTAAATACAGATGAAATACCACAGTTACCACCAAATCAAGATCATATAAATTCAATAAAAAAATTTTCCGAAACTTGGTCTAAGGAATCTCCTATTGTTATCCATTGTTGGTGTGGTGTATCTAGATCAATGGCAGCAGCTACATATTTACTATGTAAATCTGATAATTCAAATATTGATAGAAATATAAGATATATAAGATCTATTGCATCCCATGCTAATCCTAATAAACTTTTAATTAAATTATTTGAAAAATTATTAAATATTGATAACGATATAACTAATGCATATTTAAAATATCCTTCTACTGTTAAATATGACTGTTCAGAGAATTTCGCACCAATTACTATTTTTGATATTAATGATATGAAGAATTTTATATAAAAAGATGATATAAAAATTTTATGAAAGAATATGTAAGAACAATTCTAGATTATCCTGTTAAAGGTATTCAATTTAGAGATATAACAACATTACTTCAAAATGCTGGTCATTTTAAACAAGTTATTGATGAAATGACAACACCTTGGATTAATAAAAAAATTGATGCAGTATTAAGTATAGAGTCTAGAGGATTTATTATGGCAGGTGCCATTGCATATAATATTGGAGCTGCATTTATACCATTCAGAAAACCAGATAAACTACCTGGTGAAACGTATAAAATATCATATGATTTAGAATACGGTTCTACCGAAATGCATGTTCATAAAGATGCATTAGATAATCATACTAATCTTCTTATAATTGATGATCTTTTGGCTACTGGTGGAACAGCATTAGCTGCGATAGAATTAGTAAATATGTTTGAGAATAAAAATATAATAGGTGCTGGATTTATTATAAATTTACCTGAATTAAAAGGTGATCAAAAATTAATAAATAAAGGTATAAATATTCATTCATTGATGGAGTTTTAAATGTCTTCTGCTGTTATTGTAGGTTTTAAAAGATCTCCTTTTACTATAGCTAGAAAAGGTAACTTGGCTAATGTTAGACCTGAAGATATTCTATCTCAAGTTATTAATGATTTAGTTAAATCAACAAATATTAATAAAGATCATATAGAAGATATAATTGCAGGATGTGCTTATCCAGAAGGGGAACAGGGATTTAATATAGCAAAAATAGTTTCATTTATGACAGATATGCCAGAGCACGTTGCTGGTATGACAGTTAATAGATGGTGCGGATCTTCTATGCAAGCAATCCATATAGCTGCTGGAGCAATTTCAATGAATGCTGGTAATGCTTTTATTTGTTGTGGTATTGAAAGTATGTCTAAGGTACCTATAAACGGTTTAAATTATTCTCCGCATTCAAAATTAAATGAATCAAATCCTAATGTATACTTGTCTATGGGTAATACAGCAGAAAATGTTGCAAAAAAATATGATTTTGGCAGAGAAGTTCAACAAGATTTCTCTATTAGTAGTCACAAAAAGGCATTTAATGCTCAAAATCAAAAACATTTTAATGATGAATTAACCTCTATACATATAGATAACAAAATTATTGAACTAGATGAAGCAATAAGACCAAATACTTCACAAGAAATACTAAATGGACTTAAATTAGTTTTTGATGAAAATGGCACTGTTACAGCTGGAACATCTTCACCTTTAACAGATGGAGCTGCTGCCACTTTAGTATGCAATGAAAACTATGCTAAAAAAAATAATTTACCAATTTTAGCAAAAATTATATCTACTGCTGTAAATGGATGCCCACCTGAATTAATGGGCTTAGGCCCCATAGGAGCAACAAAAAAAGCTCTTAATAGAGCAAATTTAGATATTAAAGATATTGATATTATAGAGTTAAATGAAGCTTTTGCCTCTCAATCTTTGGCTTGTATGAAAGATCTAAATATTGATCCAGAAAAAGTAAATATTGATGGTGGAGCAATAGCTTTAGGCCATCCCTTAGGAGCTACAGGAACAAGAATAACTGCAAAAGCTGCTCAAATTATGCAGAGAGAGAAAAAACAATATGCTCTTGCAACTCAATGTATAGGATTAGGTCAAGGAATTGCAACAATATTAAAATCTTATTAATTTATCTAAATTTTTTAAAAAAAATATATATATAGTAGATAGTTATGCAAATTTATAAAGCTCCTCTCAACGATATTAAATTTTTAATCAATGATTTTTTAAAACTATCAAAAGAAGATCCTATTATAGCAAAAAAAGATCTTGAAATTAATGATTTAGAGTTGGTAATTGAAGAAGCAGCTAAAATTTGTGAAGAAACATTATTGCCACTTAATCAAGTAGGAGATCAAGAAGGCTGTAAATTTGATAAAGGAAATGTGTATACCCCCCAAGGTTTCAAAGAAGCTTATAAACTTTTTACTGAAAATGGATGGCAAGGAATAAAAGTATCTGAAGATTATGGAGGACAAAACCTCCCATATTTTATGAATATGATACTTGATGAAATGATAAGTTCATCTAATATGTCATTTGGTTTATATCCAGGTTTAACCTCTAATGCTATTGATGCTATTGAAAAAAGTGCAACTCAAGAACTTAAAAATTTATATCTACCTAAATTAACTTCTGGCGAGTGGTCAGGTACAATGAATTTAACTGAGCCACAATGTGGAACAGATTTAGGTTTATGTAAAACAATGGCAGTACCTCAAGAGAATGGTTCCTATAAAATCTCAGGAACAAAAATATTTATTACATGTGGAGAACACGACTTAAGTAAAAATATAATACATTTAGTTTTAGCAAGAACTCCCAACGCGCCAGAAGGAATAAAAGGAATAAGTTTATTTTTGGTACCTAAATATTCTCTAGATAAAGATGGTAATATTGGAGCAAAAAATAATTTAGAATGTGGTTCAATTGAAAAAAAACTTGGTATTAATGCAAGTCCTACATGTGTTATGCATTTTAATGACTCAACTGGTTGGTTAATAGGAGATTTAAATAAAGGTATGAAAGCTATGTTTATAATGATGAATGGAGCTAGAATATTTGTAGGGAGTCAGGGACTAGGTATTTCAGAAGCCGCTTATCAATCCGCTCTTTATTATACTAAAGAGAGACTTCAAGGAAAAAGTCCAGATAGTAAAAATATAGCTGATCCAATTATAGTTCATCCAGAAATTAGAAAGAATCTATTGCAAATGAAATCACTTAATGAAGGTATTAGAGCTTTAATGCTTTGGACAGGTTATCATTTTGATTTAGCAAACTCTTCAAATGATAAAAAAACTATTTCTGATTGTGATAATATCGTTGCACTAATGACACCAATTTTAAAATCTTTTGCAACTGATATTGGATGTTTTTCCTCTAATTTGGCACTACAAATTTATGGTGGACATGGATATATTAAAGATCATGGAATGGAGCAATTTGTTAGAGATGTTAGAATTGCCCCAATATATGAAGGAACAAATGGAATTCAAGCTTTAGATTTAATAGGAAGAAAAATGGAAATTAATGAAGGTGAACTCATTAAAAATTTTTTTAAAGTAATTGAAGAATATTTATTAAATATATCTAATAATAAAAATATTCAAAAAGAAATTAATCAATTTAAACAATCTTTTAAAGATTTAATAGCTGTTACTGATATTTTTCAGTCTTTTGATAAAGATAAGATTTCAGAAAAAAATGGTGCAGCAGTAGAATATTTAGAAATGTTTTCATATGTAGCTGTTGGATTTATGTGGTTAAAGATTTTGGAAATATCATATGATAAAAATTCTAATAATAAATCTGATTTTTTTGAATCAAAAATTGAAACAGGGATATATTATTTTCAAAAAATTATTCCTAAAACTAATTTTTTAAAAGAAAATATTTTATCTGGAGCTTCTAATTACATAAACTACAAAGATAGATTTTTTGATGTTGGATTTAAATAATGACTATCAAAATATATAAACCTGCTAAAACGGCTATGCAAGCAGGTAATAAAAATACAAAAAAATGGTTAGCAGAATTTATTTCTGATATTGATACAAGAAAGGATACTTTAATGGGTTGGAATAGTTCATTAGATACTCAATCCCAAATAAAAATTTTTTTTGATACAAAAGAACAAGCAGTTAATTGGGCCATTAAAAATAAATACCAATATTTTGTAGAAGAACCTAAAAAAAGAAAAGTTAAAATTAAATCTTATGCATCTAATTTTGACACTAATAGAAAAGAACCATGGACTCATTAAAGTATATTTGTACTTTTAAATAATTTAATATATTAATAATTTTAATGCGCCCGTAGCTCAGTGGATAGAGCAACCGCCTTCTAAGCGGTAGGTCAAATGTTCGAATCATTTCGGGCGCGCCAAATTATTTATTATATTATTTTTAGATACATGTTAAAACAGTTATATGAAATATAGTGCTTCATGTCATTGTGGAAATGTCAAATTACTTCTTGAGACAGACCTAAAAATTGTCAAACAATGTAATTGTTCTATTTGTAAAAGAAAAAATGCTAAAATGAATATTCTTCCTAAAGATGCAATAATTTCAATTTCTGGAGAAGAAAACTTATCTACATATCAATTTGGAACAAATGTTGCTAAACATTATTTTTGTAAGAATTGTGGAATATACACTCATCATCAAAGAAAATCTGATCCAAATGGGATAGGTGTAAATATTGGATGCATTGATGACATTGATTCTTTTCAATATGATGCTGATGTTCTTGATATGAAAAGTAAGTAATTTTAAATGTCATTGAAATTTTTAATTTCAAAAATTAAAAAAAATAATTTTTTACTTATAGGAAGAGCGGGTATTGATATATATCCTAATCCCCCTGGCACTAAGACTGAACAAGCAACTAATTTTGTTAGTCACTTAGGTGGCTCTTCTGCTAATATGGGAGTAGAACTTGTAAAATTTGGAGGTTATTGTTCTTTACTTACTAGAGTTTCAGATGATGCATTAGGTAAATTAGTTTTAAATCAATTAGATTTATATGGAATTAACAAAAATTTAATCAAATTTGAAAAAAAAGAAGCTAGAATTTCTTTTGCCATTGTTGAATCAACAATAAAAGATCATCAATCAATAATATATAGGCACAATGCTGCTGATCTTTTTCTTAATCATCAAGATGTTGAGTCAGCTCAAATTCAAAATTTTGATTTTATCTTGATAACAGGAACATCTTTAGCTGCTGAACCTTCACGAAGTGCGGTATTATACTCTTTAAAAATAGCAAAAAAAAATAACATTCCAGTAGTTATGGATATTGATTATAGACCCTATACTTGGGAGTCAGATAAAAAAGCGTCTGAAATATATAATATTGCAATTAAAAATTGCTCAGGTGTAATAGGTAATGATGAAGAATTTGGAGTTCTTGCTGGTAAATATAATGAAGGTTTCAATTTTGCTAAAAAACTTTCATCCATTTGTGATTTAATAATTTATAAAAAAGGTGAAAAAGGATCTATTACATTTGTAGAAAATAAAGAAATCTATAAAGGAATATTTCCTGTTATTCCTCTTAAACCTACTGGAGCTGGAGACGCATTTATGGGCGCTTTAATTGGTGCTTTATTAAAAGATTATGATATAGAAAAATCAATTGAAATTGGTTCTGCTGCTGCAGCAATAGTTGTTACAAAAGTAGGATGCTCTCCAGCAATGCCTGATTTAGAAGAAATTTTGGATTTTATAAAAGATAGAAAAATGAGTGAAGGAGAAAAATAATGCATATACCACCTTTTGATAATGAAAATAAACCTATTGTTGATATGGATGACAAAAAAGTTCCACTAAACTATTTTAATATTATTAAATTACAAAAAGATCAAAGCTTTGAGTACATCACTCCAGGATATGAAACTTGCATCGTGCCAGCTACAGGTACGATTAATGTTAATATCGAAGGATTTAAGACAAATAATTTAGGTACTAGAACTTTAGATGTTTGGGACGGTGAACCTGAAGGAGTTTATGTACCTTCTGGAGTTAAAGCCTCTTTCAATGCAATTAATGATACTGAAGTTTTTGTTGCAGGAGCAAAATTTGAAAAAACTTTAGAACCATTTGCTGTTAGAACTGATGAAATTGATATTGTACAATATGGTTCTGATGACACAAAAACGCATAGAAAAATAAAACATATTTTAGGGACTAAGCATCACGATAAAGTTGGAAGATTATTATGTAATGAATTGTATACTGTTGGCCAGGGTGGTTGGTCTGGTTTTCCTCCTCATAAACATGATACTGATAGACTACCAGATGAGACACGTCATGATGAAACATATAACTATCGTTTCCGACCAAATAATGGTTTTGGATTTCAATTGTTTCAACAAGTCGGAGAAAAAATAGGTAAAGCAGAGCATATAATTGATAGTTCAACTATTGTCATAGATAAAGGCTATCATCCATGTGTTGTTGCTCCTGGTTATGAAATGTATTATTTTACAATTTTAGGAGGTTTATCTCAAAGATCTTTAATTCAATATTTTCATCCAGATCATGCTTATCAAATTGAAACTATACCTGGCATAAAAGATATGATTGCAAAGTATAAATGACAGCAGTTACACTTAGCAAACTGTTAAATAAAGCTAATCAACATAATTATGCAATAGCTGGTTTAGTAGTATTAGGATGGGAAGATGCACTTGCTTTTGTAGAAGCAGCAGAACAAACAAAAATTCCCATAATATTGCAAGCAGGCCCTTCATGTAGAGCTCATACACCTATACCTATTCTCGGCAAAATGTTTAGGTATTTAGCTGATCAAACTAAAATTCCTATTTGTTGTCATATGGATCATGGCTACACATTAAAAGAATGTAAAGAAAGTATAGATTCTGGATTTACATCTGTAATGTATGATGGCTCTAAGTTATCGTTAAAAGAGAATATCAAAATAACTTCAAAAATTGCAAAAATAACAAAAAGTTATAAAGTTTCACTTGAAGGAGAAGTTGGATTAGTGGGCTATCACAAAGGGATTAATTCTGAAGGAACAACTCTTTTTGAAGCAAAAAAATTTAGTAACGAAAGTGGAGTTGATGCAATGGCTATTTCTGTAGGAAATACACATTTACAAACATCTAAAATTGCTAAAATAGATTTTAATAAAATCAAACAAATCGAGAAAGTATCTGATATCCCTTTAGTTTTACATGGTAGTAGTGGAATATCTTATAATTTGAGAAAAAAAATTGCAAGAAATACTAAAGTTGCTAAATTTAATATAGGAACTGAATTAAGGATGATTGCCGGTGAATCACTAAAACATAATATAAAAAAAAATAAAAAAACTTTTGATAGATTGCAATTAATTAAACCTACAGTTAAAAATATAACAAATGCAACAATTAAAGTAATAAAAAATATAGGGCCAAAAAAATGAAAAATTGTTTATGTTTTATAGGAGGTAGTGGTTTATATGATTTAGAATTCTTGGATAATATAGAATATTTAAATTTATCATCTTCTATGGGAAAACCATCAGACAATATAATAAAAGGAACTTTTCAAGGTAATCAAATTTTTTTTCTTTCTAGACATGGGAAGGGTCACAAATTATCTCCATCTTCAATAAATTACAGGGCTAATATAGATTGCTTAAAACAGTGTAATGTAACTGATATTATTTCATTATCTGCCGTTGGATCGTTAAAAGAAAACCTTTCACCAGGTACATTTGTTATTGTTGATCAATTTATTGATAGAACAATTAATAGAAAAAAAAGTTTTTTTGATGAAGGTATCGTAGCCCATGTTCCTATGGCAAAACCTGTATCAAAAGAATTAATGGATGCTAGTAAAAAAATTTTATCAAATCTTAATTATCCCTATGCTTATGGAGGTACATATTTAGCTATGGAAGGACCTCAATTTTCTACATATGCTGAATCTAATTTTTACCGTAAAATAAACTGTGATGTTATTGGTATGACTAATATGCCTGAAGCAAAATTAGCAAGAGAAGCTGAAATTCGTTATTGTTCTATATCAATGGTTACAGATTATGATTGTTGGCATTCTGAACATGATAGTGTTGATTTAAGTTTATTAATAAAAACACTTAACGATAATGTAGATAAATCAAAAAAATTTATAAAGGATTTTGCAAACCATTATTATAAAAATATTCACTTTAATGATGACAATACTTCAACTATTCTGGATACCTCAATTATTACACCTAGGGACAGTTGGGATATTAATAAAGAAAAACAACTAATAAATATTCTTAGGAGATTTAAGAGTAATTAATAAATGATTGTTAAAGATAAACATTTAACTACCATATGGTATGATAATTCATCAGATAAGATTAAGATTATTGATCAAAGGTTATTACCTCACGAAATTAAATTTGTTGAATTAAATACATTGGAGGATGCTTGTTTTGCAATTCAAGATATGCAAGTAAGGGGAGCGCCTTTAATTGGAATTACTGCAGCTTATGGTATGTATATTGCCGCTAGAGAAAATTCAGATATTAACTATCTCAAAGATTCATCTATTAAACTTAAAAATACAAGGCCAACAGCAGTAAATTTATCTTGGGCTATTGATTTTATCTTTTCTAAAATAGAAAATTTAAATAAAGATAATTTACTAACTACTATTTTAAATTTAGCTAATCAAATGAGATTAGATGATATTGCATGCTGTGAAGCTATTGGTGAAAATGGTTTACAATTAATTAAAAAACTTTATGAAAAAAAACAATCAACTATTAATATTCTTACTCATTGTAATGCAGGATGGTTGGCAACAGTAGATTGGGGAACAGCTTTATCACCTATATATAAAGCTAAAAGAAACGACATACCTTTACATGTATGGGTGGATGAAACAAGACCAAGAAATCAAGGTTTTAATTTGACTTCTTGGGAATTAATCAATGAAAATATTTCTAATACTTTAATTGTAGATAATGTTGGAGGACATTTGATGCAACATAACAAAGTAGATCTCTGTATTACTGGAACTGACAGAACTTCTTCAAATGGTGATGTATGTAATAAAATTGGAACTTATTTAAAAGCTTTAGCTGCAAATGATAATAAAATACCTTTTTATGTTGCTGCACCAATTTCTAGTATAGATTTTGAAATTTCTAATGGAGTTTTAAACATCCCTATAGAAGAAAGAAGTCCAGATGAGGTATCGTATATTGAAGGAAAGGATGAATTTAATAGGATATCAAAAGTTAAAATTATTCCTGAAAATGCAAAGTGTATTAATTATGCTTTTGATGTTACGCCAGCTAAATATATAACAAAATTAATAACTGAAAAAGGAATTGTTGAACCTAATAAAGATTCAATTAATACATTAAAATAATATTATGAAAAATCTATGGAATATAAATACTGCAAAAAAATATATTTCAAAATACAATAAGATAAATGTTCATAAAGATTTAGCTTTAAGAATATATACTACACATCTTCTTGGAAATGAAAAAAAACTAGTTTTACATGGTGGAGGCAATACTTCTGTTAAATTAGAAACTACAGATATATTCAACAATTTAAAAAAAGTAATTTATGTTAAAGGTAGCGGATGGGATATGTCAAATCTTAATCATTTAGGTATGCCAGGTTTATATTTAGATCCACTTAAAAAAACTTCATCTTTAACAAAAATGTCAGATGAAAATATGGTCAATTATCTTAGATTAAATTTACTAGACTCAAATTCACCTAACCCTTCCGTTGAAACATTATTGCATGCTTTGTTACCACACAAATATGTTGATCACACTCACTCAAATGCAATTTTAAGTCTTGTTAATTTAAAAAATTCTCCAAAAGTTTTAAACAAAATTTTTGGAAAGAAATTAGCTATTGTTCCATATATTATGCCTGGCTTTCAACTTGCCAAAAAATGTTTTCAAATTTTTAGAAATAACAAAAATGTAGAAGGTTTGCTTTTACTAAACCATGGGATTTTTACTTTCGGAGATGATGCAAAGCAAAGTTATGATAGAATGATAAAATATGTTTCTTTAGCTGAAAAATATATTAATAATAAAAAAAGAAAACATAAGTATGAAAAAAATAAAATAAATAATTTTTCTTTAGATTTGTTAATTCAATGTAGAAAAATTTTTTATCAAATAGATCAAAATAAATGGATCATTAAACTAAACTCTTCTAAAGATGATATTAAATTTAGCTTATTAGAAAATATTGATAAATTATTTACAAAAGGTCCAGTAACCCCTGATCATGTCATTAGAATTAAATCGCAACCCCTTATTATAAAACAAAAAGATTTAATAAAAATTAATAAAAATAAAAATAATTTAAATGTTTTAATAAAAAAATATTGTCAAAATTATATCAATTATTTTCGAAAAAATAAAAATCAAATTAAAAATTCTAAAATTTCTGACCCTATTCCTAGAATTATTATTTTACAAGGTATTGGTTATCTATCTATAGGAAGAAATAAACAAGAACTTAAAATTTCAAAAGATATTTTTTTATCAATGAAACAATCTGTCCTTGATTCTTTTTTTATTGGAACTTTTAAGTCAATTAATGAAAAAGAGATTTTCAAAATGGAATATTGGCCTTTAGAAAGAGCAAAATTAAACAATAAAAAAAGAAACATACTTGAAGGTAGTATCGCATTAATTACAGGTGGTGCAGGAACTATAGGCCAAGCTATAGCTAAAAAATTTATAAACGAAGGTTTAGAAATTGTTCTTTTTGATAAATATTTTGATTATAATAAAAATAAAAATTTATTTGATAAATGTTTATGTATTGAATGTGATATTACTAATAATAATTCTATTCAAAAATCTATCAACAAAGTTATAAAAAATTTTGGAGGTATAGACATTTTAGTTTCAAATGCAGGAGTAGCTTTCCAAGGATTAATGGAATCTATTAATGAAAAAGTTATCAAAGATAGTTTTGATATTAATTTTTTTTCACATCAAAAAATATCTCAAAAAATTGTTAATATAATGAAAATACAAGATATGGGGGGTACAATTATGTTTAATATTTCTAAACAAGCAGTGAATCCTGGGAAAAATTTTGGACCTTATGGTTTGGCTAAAACAAGTACACTTTTTTTAATGAAACAATATGCTTTAGAATGTGGCCAATATAATATTAGAGTTAATGGAGTTAATGCAGATAGAATACAAAGTGGTCTTTTAACAAAAAAATTTATTGCCAAAAGATCTAAGGCGAGGAATATTTCCCCTGATCAATATTTGAGTAATAATTTATTACAACAAGAAGTTTTCGCTGAAGATGTTGCTGATGCTTTTTTTAATCAAATATTATTAAAAAAAACTACAGGAAATATTATAACTGTAGATGGTGGAAATATTGAAGCAAGCTTAAGATAAAATGTTTTTAAAATTTTTGGAAAGATTAGGAAGAAAAAAAATTGTATTAGATAGAGGTCCATCTCATCCAAATTATAAAAATGCTAAACCATGGATGGAAAGATACTACGTATTGTTTAGACATCGGCCAAAATGGTTTCCATTTAATATCTTAATACATAGAATGTTAGATAATGATCATGGAAATGGAGTTCATAATCATATGTGCCCTTATGTTACAATTATTTTAAAGGGCGGTTATTGGGAAACAACTACAAAAGGTAAATTTTGGAGAAAACCTGGATATATTGGTATTAGATCAGCTGATCATTTGCATAGAGTAGATCTTGATTTAAACAAAGAAACAATGACATTATTTATACCTGGCCCTTTTGGTTTAAGAAAATCTAAAAGAGCGAACTATAATACTGATTTTAAATAAATAATTTTATTTTAAAACAGTCCATCATAAATTAATTTTACACCACTTACTCCTAACAAAATATATATTAAAAGATAAAAAATTTTATCATTAAATTTTTTATGAAGAAAATATCCAAAGTAAATACTAATAGGAGCTAGCGGAGATAATATTAATGAAATTTTCAAATTTGAAAAAACTAATAAATCTAAAAAATGGTAAGGTATTAATTTAAATAAATTAATGAATAAAAAAACTAAAGTTGCTGTTCCAACATATGTAGTTTTATCTAATTTTAAAGGTAATAAATAAAAACTTATCGGTTGACCTCCTGCATGAATGATACAACTTGTATAACCACTTATAAGAGACCAAAATCTACCCTTATTTCTAGTTGGTTTAAAAAAAAAATTACTTTTTTTAAAAAATGTTAAAAATAAAAATAATATACATATTGTTCCTATTAAAACTTTTATATTATTTGCATTGATAAATTGAAATGTTAACCCTCCAATTATTATCCCCATAATTGCTGGAGGTAAAATAATTTTAGCTAGTCTTATATCCCATTTTTTCCAATAAAAATAAATAGCTATAAAGTCCATTATCAATAATACAGGTAATAATATGCCTGCTGCTACTGCAGGATTCATAGCTAATGCCATTATAGGTACTGCAAGTATTGATGCTGGTCCAGCAAAACCACCTTTTGCAATACCAAAAATAATTACACCAATGGAAGCATACAAATAGAAAGCTATATCCATTTTTATTTAAGAATTTTTAATGCATTAGTAATATCTTTGATTTGATCATCACTATCTTCTAAGCCACAATAGATTCTAATTAAATTACCAGGTAGTTTATCATTATATACCCTTTTATTTAATGGGGGAAAAGTAATTAAGCTTTCAAAGCCTCCCCAGCTATAACCAAGTTTAAAAATTTTTAATTGTTTATAAAACTTTTCAATTAAATTATTGGAAAATCTTTTCTTTAATGTAAATGCAAATAATCCAGTACTTCCATTAAAATCTCTTTTCCATATTTTGTGGTTTTTAGTATGAGGAAGAGCAGGGTGGTATACTTCACTAACAAGTTTATGCGTCTTTAATATTTTAGCCATATTAAGAGCATTTTTTTCAATTTCTTTCATTCTAAGATTTAACGTAGGAATACCTCTTAGAGCTAAATAAACCTCTTCTGACCCTGGGCATATACCAAGAGTTTTAGTTGTAATTCTAATTTCTTTTGCATATTTTTTATCACTCGTAACAAATCCTATTAGAACATCAGAATGACCATTAATATATTTTGTACCTGCATCAATTATTACATTAATACCAAGTTTAATTGGATCACAGTATAAAGGTGATGCCCAAGTATTATCTAAAACAGTTGGTATTTTTTTTCTTTTGGCTATTTTTGTTATAAAAGGAATATCGACAATCTCAAAAGTAGCTGTGCCAGGAGATTCAAGATAAATTAATTTAGTTTTTTTATTAATTATTTTTTCAAAATTATTTATATTATTAATAGGATGAAAGTATTTAATTTTTACTCCATAATTTTTCAAAATATTATTACAAAAAGTTCTTGTTGGACTGTAAACTGTATCTATAATTAAAACTTCATCATTTTTTTTTAAAAAAGTAAAAAAAGGTATAATTAAAGCAGCTAAACCTGAGGGAGCAATTACTGTATCTGTAGCTTTATAAAGTTTTGTTATTGCTTCTTCTAATTGTTCGTTAAAGGGGTTTTTATTAATTCCATATAAAGTTTTTCTATCATCATCATTTTTTATGTCATTTAAATAGTCTTTAAAACTATAAAAGATCATAGTAGAGCCTTTATATATCCCTGGATTAACAAACCCTTTTTGTTTTTTTGGATCTCTTCCTAATTTTGTTAATTTTGTCTTTATTTTCATAAACTACTATATATAGTGGTTATATAAATTTTTTATTACTACATTTTTCATTTTTATTTCTAATAAATTAAGTATTTCGAATATCCTATAAATTTGTTATTGGATACAAATCTTTGTCAAATTTGACAAAAGGATCCTTAATAATTTTTAAAGAGAGGAAATAATATGAAAAAATTATTATCAATCGTTGCAGTTTCTGTTTTTGCTCTATCAGCAAATGCTGGAACTCTTGACGATGTTAAAAATAGAGGGTTTCTAAAATGTGGTGTAACTACTGGTTTAGCTGGTTTCGCAGCTCCTGATGATAGCGGGAACTGGACTGGTCTAGATGTTGACATGTGTCGTGCAGTTGCAGCAGCAGTTTTTGGAGATTCTTCAAAAGTTGAATTTACAACTACAACTGGTAAATCTCGTTTCCCAACATTAGCGTCTGGTGAAATTGATATGCTAGCAAGAAATACTACTTGGACTTTAAGCCGTGATGTTAATCTTGGTTTTGAGTTTGTAGGTGTTAACTTTTACGATGGACAAGGTTTCATGGTTCCAACTTCACTAGGTGTATCAAGTGCTACTGAATTAGATGGTGCTACTGTTTGTATTCAAACTGGTACTACTACTGAGTTGAACTTAGCGGATTTCTTTAGAGCTAATAATATTGGCTATGAAGCACTTCCAATTGAAACTAACGACGAAGCTAGAGAAAACTTATTTGCAGGCAGATGTGATGTATTCACTACTGATGCATCTGGTCTTTCTTCAACAAGAGCTCAATCTGATAATCCTAATAAATGGGTAGTTCTTCCAGAAATTATTTCTAAAGAGCCACTTGGTCCACTAGTTAGACATGGTGATCATCAGTGGGGTGACGTTGTTCGTTGGTCTTTAAACACTATGATTATCGCAGAAGAGTTTGGTTTAACTCAAGCTAATGTCGATGATAATATGAACTCTAATATTCCTGAAGTACTAAGAATTCTTGGTGTTGAAGGTGGTTATGGTGAAATGTTAGAATTAAGCAATGATTTTGCTTACAATATCATTAAACAAATTGGTAACTATTCTGAGTCATATGAAAGAAATGTTGGTCCTGATACTCCTCTAGCTATTGGTAGAGGTCTAAATGCATTATGGACTGATGGTGGTATTTTATACGCACCTCCTTTCAGATAGATCGATTAACAATTTTTTAAACTTGGGGGGTGTTCAAACCCCCCATTTTTTTTTATAAGGAAAATATGAGATCAAATTTTAATTTCTTTTCTGATCAAAAATTTAGATCTTTATTTTATCAAGTTCTTGTAGTTGGTTTATTTGCATTAGGAATTTATTATTTAACTATTACAACTGCTTACAATTTAGAAAAAAGAAATATAGCTACAGGATGGAGTTTTTTAAATAATCCTGCAGGTTTTGATATAAGTTTTTCTCCTTTCCTTGATTTTAAATCAACAGATACACACCTTAAAGTTTATTATGTAGGTGTTTTAAATACTTTGTTAGTATCTTTTACTGGCTGTATTGCTGCTACATTTTTAGGTTTTATAGTTGGTATAATTAGACTTTCCAACAATTGGCTTCTTAGTAGAACTGCTTATGTGTATGTAGAGTTTTGTAGAAATGTTCCTTTGATACTTCAAATTATTCTTTGGTATAGCATTTTATTGTTAATGCCTAGAATTAAGCAGGCAATAGAACTTGTTAATGGTTTTTTTATTACAAACAGAGGACTGTATAGCCCTAGACCTATTTATGAATCTGGTTTTTCAATTGTTTTCTTTGTTTTTATTGTTGGTATTATCGCTAGTATTTGGATATCTAAATGGGCTAAAAAAAGACAAGAACGAACTGGCCAAAGATATCCAGTATTATGGACTTCTCTTGGATTAATTATCCTATTACCATTAATTATTTTTTTCTTACTTGGTTCACCTATGACTTTTGAATATCCCGTTTTAAAAGGTTTTAATTTTAAGGGAGGCATGGTTATTAGACCTGAATTTATTGCAATGTTTCTTGCATTAAGCATTTATACTGGAGCTTTTATATCTGAAACTGTTAGATCAGGTATTTTATCTGTTACTAAAGGACAAAGAGAAGCCTCTGCTGCTTTAGGTCTAAAACCAACATGGATTATGAGATTAATAATTATCCCTCAAGCTTTAAGAGTAATTATTCCTCCATTAACTAGTCAATATTTAAATCTAACAAAAAATTCTTCATTAGGTATAGCTGTTGGATATGCAGATTTAGTTCATGGATTTGGAGGAATAAGTTTAAATCAAACAGGTCAAGCTATAGAATGTATGGTGATTACTATGGCTACTTATTTATGTATAAGCTTAATAATTTCATTTTTTATGAACATATACAATAGAAGTATTCAATTTAAGGAAAAATAATGTCATCAGAAAACTTTCAACAATCAAGAACTCCACCAATTGCAACTACAGGCTTACTTGGATGGATAAGATTAAATTTGTTTTCTAGCTGGTTTAATTCCATCTTAACTATTCTTGTAATTTATCTTTTATATCAAATCCTAGTTCCTTTTTTAAATTGGTCTATTTTTGCTGCTGATTTCACTCATAATTATTTAGGACAACAAATAATTGACAGGACTTTTTGTACTAGAGTCATGGATCCTGAAATAGGAGGAGCGTGTTGGGCAATAATTTTTGTTAGATTCTATCAATTTATTTATGGTTTTTATCCTGTTGAAGAAGTGTGGAGAGTAAATATTGTTTATTCCTTATTAGTCATCGCAGTTGCACCTTTATTAATTGAAAAATTTCCACTAAGAAAATATTTCTTATATTTTACACTTATCTTTCCTATAATTGCATACTTTCTTCTTGCCGGTGGTTTTGGTTTAGCCCACGTTTCTACTAAAGATTGGGGCGGTTTACTTGTCACTCTTGTTTTAGGCTTTACTGGTATAGCTCTTGCTTTTCCATTGGGTATAGTTTTAGCACTTGGTCGTAGATCTAATTTACCTGTCATAAGTATGGTATGTACTTTATTTATAGAATTTATCAGAGGAGTTCCTCTGATTACTTTACTTTTCTTTGGAATGGTAATGCTACCTCTTTTTTTACCTGAGGGCATAACTTTAGATGGATTAGTAAGATGTTTGATAGCTGTTACTTTATTTCAAGGTGCATATATGGCTGAAGTTATTCGTGGAGGTCTTCAAGCAATACCTCAGGGGCAGTATGAGGCAGCTCAATCAGTAGGTTTGTCATATTGGCAAATGAATAGAAAAATTATCTTACCTCAAGCAATAAGAATTACAATTCCTTCTATTGTTAATACTTCAATAGGATTATTTAAAGATACAACTTTAGTATTAATAGTAGGGCAGTTAGATCTTTTAGGTATTGGCAGAGCTGTTTTAGCAGCACAAACTTGGATGGGTTTATCAATAGAGGTATATGTATTTGTAGCAGTAGTATTCATTATATTTACTTTTTCTATGTCAAGATACAGTTTATATTTGGAAAAAAAGCTTAAAACAGGTATTAATATGGGAGCAGATTAATTATGTCAGATAGTTCAATTATATCATTACAAAATGTTAACAAATGGTTCGGTGATTTCCACGTATTACAAGACGTTAATTTAGAAGTTAAGAAAAAGGAACGTATTGTAGTTTGTGGTCCATCTGGATCGGGTAAATCAACTATGATTAGATGTATTAATAGACTTGAAGAACATCAAGAAGGAAAAATAGTAGTTGATGGTATTGAGTTAACAGGAAATTTAAAAAATATTGATAGCGTTAGAAAAGAAGTTGGAATGGTTTTTCAACAATTTAATTTATTCCCTCATTTGTCTGTTAAAGAAAATATTACTCTTGCACCTATATGGGTAAAAAAAATGCCAAAAGCTGAGGCTGAAGAACTTGCAATGAAACAATTAGAAATTGTAAAAATTCCTGAACAAGCTAATAAATTTCCTGGACAACTTTCAGGCGGTCAACAGCAAAGAGTAGCCATTGCTAGATCTTTAGCAATGAATCCCAACATTATGCTTTTTGATGAACCAACCTCTGCTCTTGATCCTGAAATGATTAAAGAAGTTTTAGATGTCATGGTTGATTTAGCAGAAGGCGGAATGACAATGATTGTTGTAACTCATGAGATGGGTTTTGCAAAAACTGTTGCTAATAGAATGGTATTTATGGATGAAGGGAGAATTGTAGAAGAAGCTCCTCCAGATAAATTTTTTAATAATCCAGAGAGTGATAGAACAAAATTATTTTTAAGCCAAATACTTAATCATTAAGTATAATATTAACTCTTCTATTCATACGTCCTTTATTTTCAATTTTACTTATTTTGATTGAACCAATTTCTGCTGTTGATTTAACATGTGTACCTCCACAAGGTTGTAAATCCACATTACCAATTCTTATCAATCTAATTTTACCATCAATTTGAGGTGGCTTTACGGACATAGTTCTTACTAATTCAGGTTGTGCGTCTAATATTTTACTATCAATTATTTCACTTGTTATTTCATAATCATCTTTTACAAGTGAATTTATTTTTTCTTCTATTTCTTCTTTATTTATTTCTTTCTCTGGATCATTAAAATCTAATCTGCTTTTTTCATATCCTATTTGACCTCCTGTTACCCCTAGAGGTATAACAGCACACATCAAATGTAATGCGCTATGCATTTTCATGTGTTTATATCGTTTTTCCCAATTAATTTTTCCTATTATTTCAATTCCCTTATCCAAATTTTCTGTTTTATTAATGATATTAATTATTTTATTATCTTTTTTAATTGTATCTTTAACTTCTATATTTTGATTTTCTGCTATTATTTCCCCTATATCTCCTGGTTGACCACCACTTCTTGCATAAAAAGCTGTATTCTCTAGTTCAATTGTTTTTTCTTCTATGTTTATGTTTATTATTTTTGCCTTAAATTCTTTAAGATATGCATTTTCTTCAAATAATTTACTCATATTTTTTTTTAACAGGATTTTGAAAATATTATATTGACTTTTTTATTATTCTGCATAAATTAGAACAAAAGTAGAACAAATATGAAAAAATTTAATATAATTATTATTTATCAATATCTTAAAATATATTTTTAATATTATGTATAAGAAAGAAGATATTTTAATATTTAAAGCTGAATCAGAAAAAAAGAGAATAGCGCCATTTTTTCTCGACTCAGTATCAGCAGGATTTCCTTCTCCTGCCACTGATTATATGGAAACCAAGCTTGATCTTAATGAATATTTAGTAAAACGTCCTACCGCAACATATATTGTTAAGGCTAGTGGACCATCTATGGTTGATGCGGGCATATCATCAGGTGATTTGCTCATAGTAGACAGAAGTATTAATCCACGTAATGATAATATTGTTATTGCGTCTATTTTTGGTGATTTGACAGTTAAAAAATTAAAGAAAAAGAATCAGTCTTTATTTCTAATTTCAGCCAATAGTGAATATCCGAGTATTCAGGTTAAGGAAGAAATGGAATGTTTTATATGGGGAGTAGTAACGTATGTTATACACAAAACAACTAAATAAAAATCATCTCTCACTTAATAAATCCATAGCACTAATAGATTGCAATAATTTTTATGCTTCTTGTGAAAGAATATTTAATCCAAAACTTATAGGTCAGGCTATTGTTGTACTTTCAAATAATGATGGTTGTATAATTGCTAGATCAAAGGAGGCAAAAAAATTAGGAATAAAGATGGGTGAGCCATATTTTAAAGCAAAAAAAATTATTGAAAAAAATAATGTTAGAGTTTTTTCATCAAATTATTCATTATATGGAGATATTTCACAAAGAGTTATGGAAACATTATCAAGTTTCTCATCAGATATTGAAATATATTCAATTGATGAAGCTTTTTTATCTTTAAATGGTTTTGAAAATTATGAACTAAATACTTATTGTCAACACATAAGAAAAACAATAAAAAAATGGGTAGGTATTCCTGTTAGTATAGGAGTAGGCTCAACTAAAACACTTTCAAAAATAGCGAACAATTTAGCAAAAAAACATGCACACTATAAAGGTGTATGTATATTAAAAAATTTAATTGAAATAAATAATGGTCTCAAATCAACACAAATAGGAGATGTATGGGGTATAGGAAGACGACTATCATTATTTCTTAGAAAGAATAATATTCATGATGCATATTGTTTTTCTCAAATGGACAGAGGTTGGGTTAGAAAAAATATGGGAGTAGTTGGAGAAAAAACTTATTTAGAGTTAAATGGTGTATCATGTTTGGATCTTGATTTGACCCCAAGTGACAAGAAAAGCTGCTGTGTATCCAGATCTTTTAACAAGCCAATAGAAAAATTATTTGATTTAGAAGAGTCAGTTTCAACGTATGGATCAAGAGTATCTGAAAAAATACGAGAGGAGGGCTTAGTAGCTGAATCAATGAGTGTTTTTGTTTTAACCAATCATTTTAATAGAAGAGAAAAACAGTATTCAAATTCAATCAAACTGCAGCTACCATTTCCGACAAATAATAGCATTCATATAGTCAAAAGAGCTCTTGAAGGAGTTAGAAAGATATACCGACCAGGTTATCGTTATAAAAAAGCAGGAGTAATACTTTATGGTCTTACTAGACATAATTTAACAAAAGGTCTTTTAGATTATGATAGAGAAATATCTGATAGTATGATGGAGGTTATAGATAAAATAAATAATAGATACGGTAGTGCAACATTAAAAATTGCTTCAGAAGGTATTGAAAAAATATGGAAAATGAAAAGAGAAAATGTATCACCCTGTTACACAACAAGATTTAATGAATTAGTTGAGGTAAAATCTTAAAAATAATTGGCTCCCCCGGCCGGGCTCGAACCAGCGACCCTTTGATTAACAGTCAAATGCTACTACCAACTGAGCTACAGGGGATCCAATTCAAGTAATAATAAATAATCAGATAAAAAACAAGATAAAATTGGAGGCTCGGAGCGGAATCGAACCGCTGTGCAAGGCTTTGCAGGCCCCTACATAACCACTCTGCCACCGAGCC
>CACJSL010000013.1 GCA_902596065.1 uncultured Alphaproteobacteria bacterium
TTTTAGATATTTTTAATTTTAGAATGTTGTTTTTTTTTCCACAAAGAATTTATGGCATTATGATAAATGAAGCTTTGGTAGCTGTTCCTCTATTTATATTTATGGGAGTAATGCTTGAAAAAACTAAAATTGCATCAAAGTTATTAGATTCAATAGGTGATTTATTTGGATCTATAAGAGGTGGATTGGGCATAGGAGTAGTCTTAGTAGGAATGTTACTTGCTGCTTCTACAGGTATTGTCGGTGCTACAGTTGTAACTATGGGGATGTTAGCTTTACCATCAATGTTGAAAGCTGGCTACGATGAAAAAATTGCTACTGGAACAATCTGTGCTGCTGGTACTCTAGGCCAAATTATTCCTCCATCGATAGTTTTGATTTTGCTTGCCGAAATGTTGCAGGGAGCAAATGAAGAAGCAGGTCTTTTGACTGGTGATTTAGCCCCCTTACCGGTTACAGCAATAGATTTATTTGCTGGAGCTTTAATTCCAGGTTTAATTTTAGTATGTATGTTTATTATCTATATTTTAATAGTAGCCAAACTTAGACCTTCAGATTTACCAATACTAAAATCTCAAAAAACTCAATCTGAAAAAATTAAAACTGCTATTTTTGAAGTCATACCTCCTATTTTTTTAATTTTATCTGTTCTTGGTTCAATATTTATGGGCATTGCAACTCCAACAGAATCTGCATCTGTAGGAGCTGCAGGTGCAGCCTTATTAGCATTATTTAGAAATGAATTAAATTTTAAAAATATTTCAGGTGCTGCTATCACGACAGTTAAAATGAGTTCTTTTGTATTTATAATATTAATTGGAGCATCAATGTTCTCTCTAGTTTTTAGAGGTTTTGAAGGTGATGATATGATTAGTAATTTTTTAACAAATTTACCTGGTGGTGAATATGGGGCTTTACTTGTCGTGATGATTACGATTTTTTTACTAGGTTTTTTTTTAGATTATATAGAAATAATTTTTGTTATTATTCCTTTAGTGGGTCCTGGATTAATAGCTAATGGAGCTGATCCTCTCTGGCTTGGTATATTAATTTCTTTAAATTTACAAACTAGTTTTTTGACCCCACCTTTTGGTTTCTCTTTGTTTTTTTTAAGAGGTGTAGCTCCCAAATCTGTAAGAACAATAAATATTTACCGAGGAGTTATTCCATTTATTTTTATTCAATTAATAGCAATTTTTTTAGTATTTGTTTTTCCTCAAATTGCTACTTGGCTTCCAAGATTAATTAACTAAAAAAGAGGCTTATAATATAAGCCTCTTTTTTTTGTTTAAAAAATTAATTATACAGAATCAGGATACTTAAATGGAAGATCTCTAATTCTTGAGAAATCTTGCTCCCCTCTAGTAAACCACTCTTTAATAACTTTTCTAAATGAAAGTAGGTGATTAGCAATAGCTTTGGTTTCAGCATTAATTGAACCTCTTTCTGAAACTACTTCACCAGCAGCATTACCTAGAGCTATTAAAACTTCATCTGGGAAAGTCTTAATTGTAACTCCATGTTCTCCCACTAGTTTTTGAAGAGCAGGTCCATTGATGGCTTGGAATCTACTAAAAACAGTCATATTAAATGATTGTGTCATGTTTGTTACCAAACCTTGCGTAGCGTTGTCTAGTGACTCCCAAGCATTAAGATCAATAGATAAATCTAACAAAGTAGATGGTTCATGCCAGCCTGGTCCGTAGTAAAATTTCGCTGCCTGATATAGTCCTGCACCTAAATCTGCCGCCGGGCATATCCATTCTGCAGCATCAACTGCTCCAGAAGCTAAAGAAGGCAAAACATCAGGTCCTGCTAATAAAACTGGAGTAGCTCCAAGTTTTTCAATGGTTCTTCCTCCAAGTCCAGGCATTCTCATTTTCAAACCTTTATAATCATCTGGTGTATTAATTTCTTTGTTAAACCAACCGCCCATTTGATTACCAGTATTACCCATAGGTAAAAATTTTAAGCCTAAAGCATTATATATTTTATCAGCTTCTTCAATTCCCCCACCATAGTAACACCATGCGTTTTGTTCCATTGCATTCATGCCAAAAGGACATGTTGCAACAAATTCAATTGCATCTGAAAGATTGGTCCAGTAGTAAGGTGCTCCATAAGAAGCTTGTGCAGCTCCAGATCTAACTGCGTCTAAAGATTCTAAGCCAGGAACCAGCTCTCCAGCATGATATACTTTTATTTTTAATTTATCAGAATAACTATTTATATTATCCGCAAATGCTTGAATTGCTTGACCTAAAAGACCCGCTTTTCCAAATGCACTACAAATAATCCATTCCTGATGCCCTGCTGCAATTGCAGGAGCAGCAAATGAAGATACTGCAGTCGCAGCAGCACCAGCCAAACCAGCTTTTTTAATAAAATCACGACGTTTTAAATTTTTTTTCATAATTTGCCTCCAAAAAAAAATGTATGAATTAGTATAGATTAAAATAAAATTAAATATAATATATAAAGTGCAGATCTGTTGATATCTAAAAACTATTCATATCAGTTTGAAATTTTCCTAAAATTAAAGCATGAATATCCTCCGCACCCTCATAAGTTTTGACAGTTTCTAAATTTACCAAATGTCTCATTATATGATATTCATCTATTAATCCATTGGCTCCCATCATGTCTCTTGCTTCTCTAACTATTTCAATAGATTTTTTACAATTATTTCTTTTTAGCATGCTAATAGCAATTTTTATATCTTTGCCATTATCTAAACTTCTTCCGGCATGAAGACATCCACTTAAACCTAAAGATATTTCTGTTTGCATGATGGCTAATTTTTTTTGAATCAATTGATTCTTAGCTAAAGGTTTTTTAAACATTATTCTATTTTCAGTATATTCTTTTGAAATTTTCCAACAATTATTAGCAGCTCCTAAAACTCCCCATGAAATTCCATATCTTGCATTATTTAAACATGCATAAACTGACTTCCACCCTGAGGTATGAGGTAATAAATTTTCTTTTGGAATCTTTACATTATCTAAAATAATTTGACCTGTTGGACTTATTTTTAAACTTGTTTTGTTTTCTATTGTTGAAGTTTTTAAACCTTTAGTTTTTTTAGGAATTAAAAAAAGCTTGATATTTTTTTTTTCATTTAAGGCCCAAATTAAAAAAATATCAGCTATAGGAGCGTTAGTTATCCATGTCTTTGAACCATTAATTAAATAATGATCTTCAAATTCTTTAAAGTTTGTTTTCATAGATGATGGATCAGATCCAGCTTCACTTTCTGTTAATCCAAAACATCCCACTAAATTACCTTTTATTAAATCAGGTAAATAAGTTTCTTTTTGTTCTTTTGATCCAAATTTATCTATGGGATGACAAACTAATGAAGATTGAACTGAAATAGCTGATCGGTAACTACTGTCTACACTTTCAATTTCAAATGCAATTAAACCATAAGAAACTTTGTTAATTTCAGAAGACCCAAAACCTTTTATTGTTGAACCAAGAAATCCCATTCTTCCAAAATCTTTATATATTTCTTTATCAAAATAATAATTCCTGTTATTTTCAACCACATGTGGCAGTAAATTTTTTTGGCAATATTTTTTAGTATTTTCTCTGATTAGCTTCTCATCTTCATTCAAAAAGCTGTCTAAATATAGAGGATCTAACCATTGATTGTTTGAATTCATAATTTGTAATAATATGTTTATTTAATATAAAATATGAATAATAGGATATAATTATTAATCAATTTTAAAATATGAAAAATAGAGTTTATATAGCCTCGGATCACGCAGGTTTTGAATTAAAAGAAGAGATACTTAAGGTTAATAAAGATTTACTTCTTGATTTAGGAACTAAAAATAAGGATCGAGTTGATTATCCTGATTTTGCCTTAACTTTAGTTGAAAATATAAAGAAAGATGTAGAATCAAAAGGTATTTTAATTTGTGGAACAGGAAATGGCATGGCGATAGCTGCTAATCGACATAAAAATATAAGAGCAGGACTTGTTTTTAATGCCGAAATAACGAAATTGATTAGACAGCATAACGATGCAAATGTTCTTGTATTACCTGGTCGTTTTATTGATGTACAGGAAGCTTTAAAATGTGTAGACATTTTTTTATCTACTAATTTTGAAGCTGGTAGACATAAAAAAAGAGTAGATATGATAAGTGAAAGATAAATATGAAAAAATTATATAATCAATCAATTAGGGAGGCAGATCCTGAAGTATATGCAACTCTTGAAAAAGAATTAATAAGGCAACAAAATCAAATAGAGCTGATAGCTTCTGAAAATATAGCATCTCTTGCTATTTTAAATGCTCAAGGTTCCGTAATGACAAATAAATATGCTGAAGGTTATTCAGGCAAGCGATATTATGGAGGTTGTGAATTTGTTGATCAAGCTGAAGATATTGCTATTGAAAGAGTAAAAAAATTGTATGGATGTAAATTTGCAAATTTACAACCACATAGTGGTGCTCAAGCTAACCAAGCTGTTTTTTTGGCCCTTTTAAAACCTCATGATACTTTTTTGGGAATGTCCCTAGCATCTGGTGGACATCTTACTCATGGAGCTAAACCGAATATTTCTGGTAAATGGTTTAATGCTATTCAATATGGAGTAAAAAAAGATGGCAATGATAAAGATCTAATAGATTATGACGAAGTTGAAAAATTAGCAAATGAGCATAAACCTAAAATTATAATTGCAGGTGCTTCTGCATATCCAAGAATTATAGATTGGAAAAAATTTAGAGATATTGCGGATAATATTGGTGCTTATTTCATGGTTGATATGGCTCATTATTCAGGGTTAATTGCTGGGAAACAATATCCTAATCCTATAGAATATGCTGATGTTGTAACTTCTACTACTCATAAAACCTTACGAGGAGCAAGGAGTGCAATGATTTTAACTAATAATGAAGATATATATAAAAAAGTTAATTCTGCTGTTTTTCCGGGCTTACAAGGGGGGCCTTTAATGCATGTAATGGCCGCTAAAGCTGTTTCTTTTGGGGAAGCTCTAAAACCTGAATTTTCCGAATATATTAGTGAAGTAATTTCAAATGCTAAAATCTTAGCTGATATATTTATACAAAGAGGATTTAGGGTTGTAACAGGAGGTACTGATAGTCATTTAGTATGGTTAGATTTATCTCCAAAAAATTTAACAGGAGATAAGGCTGAAAAACTTTTAGAGGATGTTGGGATAGCTTGTAATAAAAATGCTATACCTTATGATCCCAATCCACCAAAAATTACTAGCGGAATAAGATTTGGGACAGCTGCTGCAACTTCTCGAGGATTTAATAACAATGATTTTAAAGAAGTTGGGAACATTATTTCTGATGTCTTAGATAGTTTGTTAAAAAATCCAGAAGATCAAAAAATTATTTTAAATAATACGAGGAAAAAAATTTTAGAAATGTGTAAAAATTATCCTATATATCAAGGGGCTTATTAAATGAGATGCCCATTTTGTAGTAATCAAGATTCTCAAGTTAAAGACTCAAGACCCACTGAAGATAATACAGCAATTAGAAGAAGAAGAATTTGTGATCAATGCGGATCAAGATTCACTACATTTGAGAGAATTCAATTAAGAGATTTAGTTGTAATTAAAAATACTGGGAAAAAAGAAACATTTGATAGAGATAAAATGTTCCGCTCTTTATCTATGGCATTAAGAAAAAGAAATATCGATCAAGAAAAAATAGAAAAAATAATTAATGCAATTGTCAGAAAAATGGAAAATTCTGGTGATAATGAAATAAAGAGTAATATTATCGGAGAATATATTATGGAAGCTTTAGCACATTTAGATCAAGTAGCTTACGTTCGTTTTGCTTCTGTTTACAAAAATTTTCGTGAAGTAAAAGACTTTGAAGATTTTTTAGATAATTTAGAAGAAAAATAAAAATTTAGTGAGTCAAAATCATTATAAATATCTTATTAAAGCTCATACTTTAGCAAAAAAAAAATTTGGATCAACATTTCCAAACCCTATTGTTGGATGCATAATAGTAAGAAAAAATCGAATTATCTCAACTGGAGTGACAGGAAATCAAGGTAGACCACATGCTGAAGAAATAGCTTTAAAAAAAGCAGGAGATAAAGCTAAAGGAGCCACTATGTACGTAACATTAGAGCCATGTTTTCATAAATCAATTAATGGATCTTGTACTGAACAAATTTTAAGATCAGGTATCAAGACAATATATATAGCAAGACACGACCCAGATATTAGAACAAATAAAAAAAGTATAAATAAGCTAAAAAAAAATGAATTAGAAGTTCATGTTGGAGCAACTGCTCATATCACTAGTCAATTAAATAATTTTTTTTTTCAAAGTTTAAAAAACAAAAGACCATTTGTAAAAGTAAAAATGGCCATATCAAGAGATGAAAAAATTGCTTGGTCTAATTATAAAAGTAAATGGATTTCTAATACAAAAAGCAGAAACTATGGACACAAAATTAGATATAATAGTCAGGCAATTTTGACTACGTCAAAAACTATTATTAAAGATAATCCAAGGTTTACTGTCCGAAAGAATAATAAAATAATAAAACATTTAACGACTATTATTATTGATAATTCCCTTAAAATTCCTTTAAATTCTAAATTACTTAAAGATATAAATAAAAAAAGAGTTATTATTTTTACTTCTACAAAAAATAATAAATCCAAATATTTAAAAAAAATTGGTTGCGAGGTTTTTTTTGTTAATAAGCAAACTAATAATCAATTAAACTTAAAAACTATTTTTAAAAAAATATATAGTCTTAAAATCAATGATATATTGGTTGAAGCAGGTGGAATATTTCTTTCTAATTTATTGAAAAATAATTTGGTTGATGAAATTCATCTTTTTAAAGCACCTATATTTATTGGCACGAGTGGCAAACCTTTCCTGATAGGAAATAAATTGGAAAATATAAAATATAAAGAATTATTAACTAAAAAATTTGATCATGATATATATAAATACTTAAAAATCTAAAATTATGTTTACTGGTATTATTCAATCATTAGGTGAAATTATTAATATAAATAATGAAAAACATACTTATTTAATAAAAACAACATTAGATTTAAATGACTGTAAAATAGGATCTTCAATTTCTTGCGATGGTGTATGTTTGACTGCAGTTAATATAGAAAAAAAAGATAATCATTTTGAGTTTGAAGTGAATGTAGGTGAAGAAACTTTAAAAAGAACAAATTTAACTAATTGGAATAACAATTATAAAATTAATTTAGAAAAATCTCTCAAATTTGGAGATGAGATTGGTGGTCATTATGTATATGGACATATTGATACATTAATTCCAATTATAAAAATAAAAGAAATTAATAATAGTTGGGATTTTGAATTTTCTCTATCTCAATTAAACAATCAACCAAAATATAATAATATGATAGTTGAAAAAGGATCAGTTGCTATAAATGGTATTTCTTTAACTGTAGCAAATGTATATGAAAATTCATTTAATGTATCAATAATTCCTCATACCTTTCAAAATACTAATTTTAGTTTATTAAGTGAAAATGATATGGTTAATATTGAATTTGATCCTCTCGCTAGATATCTAAGCAAATATAATGATAGATAATTTATTAAAAGACTTATCTTCAATAGAAGAAATTATTGAAGATGCCAAAAAAGGTAAAATGTATATTTTGGTTGATGATCCAAGCAGAGAAAACGAAGGTGACTTAATTATTCCAGCTCAAATGGTTTCTGCTGATGCTGTAAATTTTATGGCAAAATATGGAAGAGGCTTAATATGTTTAGCTTTGAGCAAAAAAAGAACAGATGAATTAGAATTACCTTTAATGAACCCTTCTAATCAAAAAAACGATTTAACAGCATTTACTATATCTATTGAAGCTAAAGAAGGAATTACCACAGGTATTTCAGCTGCTGATAGAGCTCATACAGTTTCTGTAGCTATAGATCATAATAAAAAGAAAGAAGATATTGTTTCTCCAGGTCATATATTTCCGGTAATGGCATGGGCAGGAGGAGTTTTAGAAAGAGCTGGTCATACTGAAGCAGCTGTTGATATATCAACTATAGCTGGTTTAAATCCTTCAGGGGTTATTTGTGAGATAATGAGTGATGATGGTTCTATGGCAAGGCTTCCAGAATTAATTGTTTTTGCAAAAAAACATTCTCTTAAAATTGGAACTGTATCAGATTTAATAAAATATCGTTTAAAAAATGATAAAATAATTGAAATGATAAAAGAAAGAAATTTTGAAAGTGAAATGGGAAAAGATTTTAAACTTAAGATCTTTCAAAATACTTTATCAGGCGAAAAACATTATGCATTAGTAAAAAATTTAACAAAAAATGATGAACCTAAATATGTTAGAATGCACAAATTAGATATCACAAAAGATATATTTGAAGAAAAAAATTTATTTGGTGATGAAATATCTAAATCTTTTAAAATAATTGAAGAAAGAGGTTCAGGAGCTATAGTTTTAATTAATAGTGATATGGCGCCAAAAATTGAAAAAATATTTAATCGTAGAGAAACAAAAGATAATAAATTAGAGCTTAGAGAATACGGTGTTGGAGCTCAAATATTGCTGGAATTAGGTTTGCATAAGATTATACTGTTGTCTAATAGTAATAAAAAAATTATTGCTTTAGATGGTTTCAATCTAGAGATTGTTGATCAAGAAAAAATATAGCATTATGAATAAAGAAATTTTAATTGTAGGTTCTAAATATTACAATGATATTTATCAAAATCTTTTGAAAGGAAGCATAAAGACTCTAGAAAATTACAAATTCAATTATCAAATACGTGAAGCGCCAGGAAGTTTAGAAATTCCCTTTATCATTAATAAATATATAAATAATTTTTCTGGTTTTGTTGCCTTAGGATGTATAATCAGAGGAGAAACATATCATTTTGATCTTATTGCTAATGAAAGTTCGAGGAAGATTATGGATTTATCAATTAATTATAAAAAACCTATTGGCTTAGGAATATTAACATGTAATACTTATGAACAAGCATTAGTGAGAAGTGATCCTAATCAAAAAAATAAAGGAAAAGAAGCTACTGAAGCCTGTATAAAACTTTTGGCTGATGAAAATTAAATTTATTGATAACAATATTAATTATAAAACTAGACTAGTAGCAATTCAATTAGTTGCTCAACAATTAGTTAATAATTTAGATATAGAATTCATTAAGAATGATTTTGATAAAAATTATAGAGATGAAATATTAGAAGAAGGAGGAGAAAAAATTCAATACCATTCTAACTTTTTAAGTCAATTAATTAATTATTATAAGAATTTAGATTACGAGTCTCTTGGTAAAAAAATAGACTCATATAGCTCATTTGATAGAAAATTTAAAAAATGGGATAGTATTATTCAATCAATAATTTTCATTTCAATAAGTGAAATTATGAATTCAAAAAAAAATAAATCAATGATGATATTGAATGATTACATCAATATTTCAAAAAATTTTGTAAATTTAAGAGAAACTAAATTAATAAATTTAATTTTAGATAAGATAATTAATGAAAAATAAAATTTTTTCTGAACAGTTTATTATTCATAAATATTTAAGAAAATTAAATTTTAATAAATCAGAATCTTATAATTTTAGAAATGATGGAGCATTTATTAAGGTTCCTAAAAATAATAAGATTATAGTTACTAATGATACTATAATTGAGAATGTAGATTTTTTTAAAAATGATCACCCTAAATCAATTGCCAATAAAATTGTTACTTGTAATTTATCAGATATATCATCAATGGGTGCATTGCCCTATGCTTATACATTATCATTATGTTTTTCAAAAAATTTGACTAATGATTGGTTAGATTTATTTACTAAAAATTTATTTTTTTTTCAAAAAAAATTTAATTTTTTTCTTATTGGTGGTGATTTATCAAAATCAGATAAAATTATTATTTCATCTAATTTTTTTGGATTTGTAAATGAAAGGAAAATTTTAAATAGGTCAGGCGCAAAAACTCAAGATGATATTTGGGTAACAGGTAATTTAGGAGAATCTGCAATTGGCTTAAAAATAAAACAAAATAAAATAAAGTTAAAAAATAATGAACAAAACTATTATGTTAATAAATATCTATTTCCTAATCACTTTTGTTATGGAAATAAAATTATCAATTATGCTTCTTCTGCAATAGACATATCTGATGGTTTTTATGGTGATTTAAATAAATTAATTTTTGAAAGTAATAAAGGTGCTATTATAGAATCTAAAAATTTGCCTTTTTCAGCTAAAACAAAAAAATTAATAAAAGATAAAAAGGTAAATATAAATTATTTATTATCTGCTGGTGATGATTATGAGCTAATATTTACTTCGAATCCTAATCATTCATCAAAAATTAAAAGTATTTTCAAGAATATTAATGTGAAAATAAGTAAAGTGGGAACAGTTATAGAAAAAAAGGGTGTATATATTGATAATAATAAAGTTAATTTTATTAACAAATCCTTCGATCATTTTTCCTAAAATCTTGATTTTTTTCAACCTTTCTGTCATATGACCTAAAATTTTAAGGAGTTTTAACAAAATGACAATCATGCAAACATTTATAATATTATGTGGTTTAGCTGCAGTTTTATATGGCTTTATTACATCGAGACAAATTTTATCATTAAATTCAGGAAATGAAAAAATGCAAGAAATTGCAAAAGCTATACAGGAAGGTGCAAAAGCTTATTTAAATAGGCAGTACTTAACTATAGCAATTGTAGGTATTGTTATTTTTTTCTTAATTTGGATTATATTTGATTTATTTTCAGCTATTGGATTTTTAATTGGTGCTTTTTTTTCTGGAGCTGCAGGCTATGTTGGCATGAACATTTCTGTAAGATCAAATGTTAGAACTACTCAAGCTGCAAGCTCATCTTTAGCTGAAGGTTTGTCAGTTTCTTTTAAAGCTGGAGCTGTAACGGGAATGTTAGTAGCTGGATTTGCTCTTATATCAGTTGCTGCTTATTATTTTATTTTAGATAATTCAGGAAATTTTGAAGGCAGAGATATTGTTGCTCCTCTTGTTTCTTTAGGATTTGGTGCTTCATTAATTTCAATTTTTGCTCGACTTGGTGGTGGAATATTTACAAAAGGAGCAGATGTTGGCGCTGACTTAGTAGGAAAAGTTGAAGCTGGTATTCCTGAAGATGATCCAAGAAATCCTGCTGTCATAGCTGATAATGTTGGAGATAATGTTGGTGATTGTGCGGGTATGGCTGCAGATCTATTTGAAACTTATGTTGTAACTGTTGTAGCAACTATGGTTCTTGCTTCAATATTTTTTACAGGTGATTTAGTTACTACAATGATGATGTATCCTTTATCAATCGCAGGAGTTTGCACAATAGCTAGTATTATTGGAACCTATTTTGTCAAACTTGGTAAAAGTGAAAATATTATGGTTGCATTATATAAAGGTTTTTTTGTTTCAGCAATTCTTTCAGCTATCTTACTATATTTTATTACTGATCATGTTGTAGGTATGGATACCGCACTTGATGAAATAGGAAATGATATTACAGGATTATCATTATTTTATTGTGGTATTCTTGGTTTAATAATCACAGGCTTAATTATTTGGGTAACTGAATACTACACTGGAACTAATTATCGACCTGTTCAAAGTATATCTAAAGCTTCTACTACAGGACATGGAACAAATGTTATTCAAGGACTTGCTATTAGTTTAGAGGCTACTGCTCTACCTGCTTTAATTATTGTTGCTGGGATAATAGCAACTTATTCTTTAGCAGGTTTGTTTGGAATAGCTATCGCTGTTACTACAATGCTTGCTTTAGCAGGTATGGTAGTTGCATTAGATGCTTATGGTCCAGTTACTGATAATGCTGGAGGAATAGCAGAAATGGCGGAATTAGATGAAAGTGTAAGAAAAACTACTGATGCATTAGATGCTGTAGGTAACACAACTAAAGCTGTAACAAAAGGTTATGCTATTGGTTCAGCGGGATTAGGTGCATTAGTTCTTTTTGCTGCATATACTGAAGATGTTTCTCATTATGGCTTAGAAGTTTCTTTTGATTTATCAAATCCTTATGTTGTTGTAGGGCTTCTTTTAGGCGGATTACTTCCTTATTTATTCGGAGCCATGAGTATGACTGCAGTTGGAAGAGCAGCTGGATCTGTTGTGGAGGAAGTCAGAAGGCAATTTAAAGAAATTCCTGGCATTATGGAAGGTAAAGGAAAACCAGAATATGGTACTTGTGTAGATATTTTAACTAAGTCTGCAATTAAAGAAATGATAATTCCTTCTATGCTACCAGTTTTATCTCCTATAGTAGTTTATTATGTAATACTGTTTATTGCTGACCAAACTGCAGCACTTGCTTGTTTAGGGGCTTTATTATTGGGAGTCATTGTTACAGGTTTATTTGTAGCTATCAGTATGACTGCGGGTGGTGGTGCTTGGGATAATGCAAAAAAATATATTGAAGATGGAAATCATGGAGGTAAAGGTAGTGAAGCACATAAAGCTGCTGTTACTGGTGATACTGTTGGAGATCCTTACAAAGATACAGCAGGACCAGCCGTAAACCCTATGATTAAAATAACTAATATAGTTGCGTTATTATTATTGGCGGCTATTTCATTATAAATATTATTCTGAAGTAGTAGGGATTGAAGGTTGAGTGCTAACTCCACCAAAAATTTTCTCTATTAAGCCTTTTTTAATAAGATCATTTTTGATTCTATTTTTAGAAATATCTATATTTTTTTCGTCATCTAAATTTAATTTTTTTGCATTTATGATATTATTTTCATCATCAAAATAATAAACTAAAATTAATCTATCTACTGTTTTTTTTGTTAATCGATTTTTTGAAATATTCTTTTCACTAAAATAATAAAAATTATTCTCTATTGGGTCAATATAATTTGGCTGACCAAGTAACTTAAGTAATTCATCTTTATTATTTATTTCATTATAATTAATATTTTCATCAATAATTAAACCTGTATATGTAATTTTTTCAGTACAACTTATAATAAAAAGTAAAATAAATATTAAAATAGTTTTTCTTATAATCATTAAACATTATATAACATTATTTTTAAATTATTTAAAATATACTTAATTACTATGAAAATCATATATTTAGAAACTATTAAATCTGTAAAGAGAATTACAAAAAAACTTTATTTGACTGAAAAATTGAACTTTAATCATACATTTGAAATTACATCTTTACTTCTCTTTTGTATTTTCTTCGGATCCAAGACTTCATCAAAATTTAACAAAAATGATATAAATAACAATCAAATTTTAATGGATTATTTTATTAGAGATATTGATCACTCTTTAAGATTAGGTGGAATAGGCGATATGTCTATTGGTAAATATGTTAAAACATATGTCAAGAGATTTTATTTTCGAGTTTCAGAGTTAGAAAATTTTTTTTCTAAAAGAGAAGGTTTTGATAATAATAAATTTAACGAATATTTAATTAAATATAATATTATTTTCAACAACTCTGAAATAAATTATACTGATAATTTAATTAATGACTTACAAAGTTTAATTAAAAGATCGCAAAATCTAAAAATTAATCGAAATTTATATAAAGATTTATTCAATTAGTAGTTGCAATAAATATTTTTTTGACTATTAAACTCGATATTATGGCTGTACCAAAAAGAAAAACTTCTAAATCTAAAAGAAACATGAGAAGATCTCATGATTCTTTAAAACCAATCAATATTATAGAAGACAAAGATTCAGGAGAGCCCCGTATTTCACATAGAATAGATTTGTCTACAGGTACTTATAATGGTAGACAAGTATTAATTAAGAAAGAAACAAAATAGTTTTAGTTTATTAATTTTTTAGAAATCTTTTATGAATACAAATAATACAACTATTGTTGTAGATGCAATGGGAGGCGATAATTCTCCTTTTAAAGTTTTAAAAGGAATTGAAATATTTAATAAATCACATTCTAACACCAGTATTTTATTATTTGGAGATAAAAATATTATTAATAATACTTTGAATTCACATTCATTAAATTTAAAAAATATTGAAATTTTTAATACTTCCGACAATATTAAAGACAATGATACTGCTAATACAATATTAAGAAAAAAAAAGAATAGTAGTATTTATCAGGGATTAACTCATGTGAAAAATAATAAATTTTCTTCTGGTTTTGTTTCTGCTGGGAATACAGGCGCTCTAATGATTCTATCTAGGCTGTTATTAGGAATGGTAGAAGATATTGATAGACCTGCAATATGTTCACTTATACCAAATAAAAAGGATTTTTGTATTATGTTAGATTTAGGTGCAAACTCAACTGTAGTAGCAAAAAATTTATTTCAGTTTGCTTTAATGGGTTATTCATATCATGCTTTATTAAAACCAAATGAAAAGCCTAAGATAGGAATTATTAATATAGGTACTGAAGATCACAAAGGTTTAGAATTTTTAAAAGAGGCTCACGATTTAATTTCTCATAGTTTTCTTAAAGATTATTTTATAGGCTTTGTTGAACCTAATAAAATCACTTCAGGTATATGTGATATAATAATTTCAGATGGTTATACTGGAAATATTATTTTAAAAACAGCTGAAGGACTTTCAAGCTTTATAACTAATAATTTAAAAAATGTTTTTAACAAATCTTTAAAAAACAAACTATCTTATAAAATTATCGAAAATGATTTAAAAATCTTTAAAGATCAGATTAATCCTGATAAATATAATGGAGCTTCTTTGATAGGAGTAAATGGAATTTCTATAAAAAGTCATGGAAATGCTTCACCTTATGCCTTTTCTTATGCACTTGATAAATGTTATAATTTAATTAAAAATAATTTTAATATGCAAATTAGAAATAATTTAACTAGATTATAATTTACTATGAGTAATATTACACGAGATAACATTGCAGAATTTATAAATAATGAATTTGGATTAGCAAAAAAAGATTGTGATGATATAGTCAATGAATTAATTGAACAAATTATAGAAGGATTAATAAAATATAAAATATTTAAGATCCATAATTTTGGAACATTTAAAATAAAACAAAAAAAATCTAGATTAGGCAGAAACCCTAAAACTAAAGAAGAAGTTATGATTTCAGAAAGAAATGTAATTTCTTTTACTCCTAGCAAAAAAATATTACTAATGATGAATAAGATTATTAATGAAAAAATATAAAACGATAAAAGAAGTTTCTGATTTATTAGATATAAATCAACATGTAATTAGGTACTGGGATTCTAAATTTGAAGGTTTATCAATTAGATTTAGTTCAAAAAAACAAAGATTTTTTAATAATGATCATATAAAAAAAATACAAGATTTAAAAAAAACATTATATCACAATGGTAAACATATTTATTCCTTAGATCTAGCTGATAAAATTATAAATAATAAGAAAAATAACTATGAACAAAATTCTAAAAATTTGGACTCTAAAAAAAATACTGTAGATATTAAAAAATTAATGACTATAAGAGAAAGTTTAAACAAATTATTATAGATAAAGGATTTTTTTAATATAATCGGTTATGCAATAAATTAAATTTTCCTCAATATTTCATTTAAAATTTGTTTTTTTCTATATAATTATTGACTTAATTTTCACATATATATATGTGCTCCGCATGAAAACTTTTTCCATAAAAAAAGAAGAAATTAAGAAAAAATGGATTTTAATAGATGCTAAAAATGCAGTTTTGGGAAGACTTGCAGTAATATCGGCTAACATTTTACGTGGAAAAAATAAACCTGAATACACACCCAATCAAGATTGTGGAGATAACTTAATTATTATTAATGCTGATAAGATTCATTTGACTGGAAAAAAAGAAACTAAAAAAATTTATTACAGACATACTGGTCACCCAGGGGGGTTAAAAGAAACTACGCCAGAGAAATTGAAATTAAATAATAAGTCTACTGATATTATAAAAAAAGCAATTAAAAGAATGATACCCAAAGGCCCTTTAGGTTATCAGCAACTTTCTAATTGTAAAATATATTCTGGAGATCAACATCTTCATTCAGCCCAAAATCCTTTGACTTTAGATATTTCAGAACTTAATAATAAAAATATAAATAGATAACTTATGAATGAAATAAAAGAATCAAATTTAGATAATAAAGATAGATCTTATGCAACTGGTAAAAGAAAAAATTCCATTGCAAGAGTTTGGCTTAAAAAAGGTGAGGGCAAAATATCTATTAACGGAAAATCATTAGATAAATATTTTACAAGACCAGTTCTACAAATGATTGTCAATCAACCTCTAGAAACGATTCAATCTACTGGAACATACGATATAATGGCAACTGTTTCAGGAGGTGGTTTATCTGGACAAGCAGGTGCACTTAGACATGGTATCAGTAAAGCATTAACTTTTTATGATAGCGAACTTAGACCAGCATTAAAAAAAGTAGGTTTTCTAACAAGAGACTCTAGAGTTGTTGAAAGAAAAAAAGCAGGTTTAGCTAAAGCTAGAAGAAGTTATCAGTTCTCTAAAAGATAATTTAATATGTCTTCTAAAATAAATGTAGCCGTTTTAGGCTCTACTGGCTATGTTGGGTACGAGCTAGTTAAGATGCTAGTTCATCACCCTAAAGTAAAAATTAATTTCTTAGGATGTGATAGTAAAATAAATGATACATTATTTAATAAAAATAAAAACTTAGAATTTTCAAAACTCCCTAATTTATCTTTGAATAATGATTTTGATGTTTCAAAATCTGATGTTGTTTTTTTAGCTTTACCTCATGGAATCTCACACAAATATGTAAAAGAATATTTCAATAAAATTAAAATAATAGATTTATCAGCAGATTTTAGATTGGATTCAGAAGAAGTTTATAATGAAAACTATAAAACCATTCATTCTTGCTCGCAACTATTACAAGAATTTGTATATGGATTACCTGAAATTAATAAAAAATTAATTATTAATAAAAATAATATAGCAGTCCCTGGATGTTATCCAACTTCTATATTACTACCTTTAATACCATTAATAAGAGAAAAATTAATTAATACAGATAATATAATTATAGATTCTAAATCAGGATATAGTGGAGCAGGAAAAAAATTTGAAATTGCAAATATTAAAAATTCAAATGATTTAAATTTCTACAATTATAAAACTAATAATCATCAACATATTTGTGAAATTAAACAAGAATTAGAAAAGAACAATTCAAAAAATAATATAAATTTTTCATTTAACCCACACATCATGCCTATATTTAGAGGTATCATGTCGACTATATACTGTGATCTTACTAACAATATCACGACTAAAGATATTAAAAATTTTTACGATAATCATTATGCAAATTTACCTTTTGTCAAAATTATAAAAGATAAAGAGAAATTTGATTTATTTACTGTTCAAAATACTAATAATTGTTTGATAAAATTATTTCCACATAGTTCTGATAATAAAATTATTATTGTTACTGTTATTGATAATCTCATTAAGGGTGCAGCAGGACAAGCTATACAATGTTTTAATATAATATATAATTTTAATGAAAGTTTATCTTTAAAAAATTAATATGAAATATTTTTTTTTAATAATTTTTTTTTCTATTTTTTCATGTGGATATCCTGATATAGACTCAGTTCCTAAATTTGAATCTACAATTATAACTGAAGAAGAATTAGAGGATTTGTGTTATTTAAACAATACTGATACTAAGGAAATAGAAGAGTGCATAAAAAACATTAATATTGAAAAATAGATATGAAAGAAATTAAAATATGTATTGCTGGATTAGGGAATGTTGGTTCAAGTGTCGTTCAATCACTTATTGATAGTAGAAAATTTATTAATTTAAAATCAAATTTTAACATTAATATTTTAGGTATATCAGCTAAGAATAAAAATAAAAAAAGAATATTTGATATTTCTAAATATGAATGGTTTAATAATCCTTTAGATTTTTTGAATACTGATTGTGACATAGTTATAGAATTAGTAGGTGAAGAAAAAGGTCTAAGTTACGATTTAGTAAAAAGTTCTTTAAAAAATGGAAAACATGTAATAACAGCTAATAAAGCAATGCTCGCAAAAAACGGATCAGAATTATTCAAAATAGCTGATCAAAATAATAAATATTTATTATATGAAGCTGCAGTTGCAGGCGGAATACCAATAATTAAAACTTTAAAAAATAATATAGCCTTAAACGAAATTAAAAAAATATCAGGAATTTTAAATGGAACAACAAATTATATTTTAACTATGATGGAACAGGACAACCTATCTTTTGACGAGGCTATCTCAATTGCTCAATCAAAAGGATATACTTCACCAAGTGAATCAGAATTAGATATTGGAGGTTTAGATTCAGCTCACAAACTTACTATACTTTCATCTTTATGTTTTGGAGCTGAAGTAGATTTTGACAATAACTATATTACTGGAATTTCAGAAATTAAATATGAAGATATAAAAAATGCAAAAAACTTAGGCTATAAAATCAAATTAATTTCTGAATCTTTATTAGTAAATAATAAAATTTTTTCTATTACTAGTCCTAAGTTAATTAACATCAATAAACCTCTAGCATCTGTAGATGGCGTATTAAATGCTATAAATATTGAAACGGATCAGTTAGAATCTTTATTTTTAGAAGGCGAGGGCGCAGGAGGTAGAGCTACTGCTAGTTCTGTAATTTCAGATATTAATGAAATAGTTACTAATACAAATGTAAATTCATTAGGATTTAAGATTGATAATCTTATTAAATATACTAAATTTGAATTATCAAATTTAGAATCTCCTTATTATCTAAGAATCATGACACAGGATATAACAGGAGTTTTATCAAAAATTACAAGCTATTTTAAAGACTCAAATATTTCAATAGAAAAAATATTACAATTACCAGAATCAAAAGATAAGCCTGTACCTATTATTATTACAACGCATAAAGTTAAAAGAGAAACTTTACTTAAATCATTAAAACAAATAGAAAAACAAAGTTTCGTATTAGATAAAATTATTGTAATACCAATAGATAATGGACAAGAATGAATTTGATAATAAATCTTTATTAGGAAATATTTGGCAAATTAATAATGTAGATGAAAGACTAGTATTATCTTCTAGTCAAAAAAATGACATTTCTCCTTTACTTGCAAAATTACTATTATTAAGAAATATTGATGAAAATTTAGTATCAAATTTTTTACTACCTGATTTTAAGAATAATTTACCAGACCCTTTTTTATTAAATGATATGAAAAAATCAGTTGATAGAGTTATTTACGCATTAAAAAATAATGAAAAAATTGGAATTATAGCAGATTATGATGTTGATGGATCAACTTCTGCATCTATTTTATATAAATTTCTTGAAAAATTTTCTAAAAAAATAATTGTTAAAATTCCAAATAGATTAGTTGAAGGCTATGGTCCAAATATTAGAATAATGGACGAAATGTTAGCTGAAGATGTAAAATTAATTTTTACATTAGATTGTGGAACAACTGCATTTAATATTATTGATAATAAAAAATATTCTTCAATAGATACAATTATTATTGATCATCATTTAAGTGAATCTATTTGTCCCAATGTTTTCTCTATAGTTAATCCTAATAAATTAGAAGATAAAAGTGGTTTTAATCAATTAGCAGCTGTAGGAGTGACTTTTTTATTTTTAATGGCTTTGAGAAAATCTTTAAGGTCCATTAATTACTTTGATAATCATAATATAGAACCAAATCTATTAAACTTAATTGATTTAGTTGCTATTGGCACTGTTTGTGATGTAGTAGATTTAACTGATTACAACAGAGTCTTTGTAATAGAGGGATTAAAATTAATATTAAATCGACAAAATAAAGTAATATCTAAAATAATTGATAATTCTAATTTTATTTCTACTCCTACATCCACTGATTTAGCTTTTAATATAGGACCTCAACTAAATGCAGCTAGTCGTATTGATGATTCATTCTTACCTTTTAAATTATTAACTAATAAAGATATGTCTGAAGTTGAAAAAATTAGTAGAAAATTATTATTACTAAATGAAAAAAGAAAATTAATTGAAAATCAAATATATGAAGAAGCATTAATACAGGCTGAGGAACAAAAAAATTCAAATTTTATCTTAGTTTATGGAAATAATTGGCATAATGGTGTTATTGGAATTATTGCCAGTAAAATTGTTTCAAAATTTAATAAACCATCTATTGTGATTTCGTTTGGTAAATCATATGGTACTGGATCAGCTAGGTCAATTCAATCTATAGATCTATCTAAAATTATTCTTTTGGCGAAAGATAAAAAAATTTTAGTTAATGGCGGTGGTCATAAAATGGCAGCAGGAATCAAAATAAAAAAAGATTCACTTAATAAATTTAAATCTTTTCTAGACGATTATTTTAAAGATTATTCAAATAATTTATTTATAAAAATTAATAAATATGATTCACTAATATCTGTAGATAAAATTAATTCTGATTTAATAGATGAAATTTCTAAACTTGAACCCTTTGGCGCTGGTAATAATGAACCACAATTTATCATTAAAGATATTAAGATACAAAAAACTCAAATAATCAAAGATAAACATATAATGATTTTTTTTCAAAATGATTTTTCAACAAATCTAAAAGGGATATGCTTTAATTGTATAAATAGTGTTTTAGGAGACTATTTATTGAATCATAAAAAATTCAAATTTTTAATTGCTTGTACTATAAAAAAAGATAATTTTAGCAATATTCCTCTTCCTCAAATTATTGTTAAAGATGCAATGATTATTAATTAAATAATTTGAAATATTATAACTTATAAACTATATACCTTTTCAATAGACCCCTTCGTCTATCGGTTAGGACATCAGGTTTTCATCCTGAAAAGAGGAGTTCGATTCTCCTAGGGGTCGCCATTAAGGCTCTAAGATAATTGAACCAACACTTTTTCTAGATTGCAAAGTTTCATGAGCTATTTTAGCATCTTTTAATTTATATCTTTTATAAATATTTGTTTTAATCTCTCCATCATGCATTTTTTTAAATAATTTATTAGCACAATTTAATAACTCATTTCTATTAAGAGTATAATGCATTAATGTTGGTCTTGTATAAAATAAACTTTTTGGATTAAATGTTTTATGTAAATCTTTTTTTTCAACCATACCTGACGATTGCCCAAATGAAACCATTAATCCTCTTGTCGAAAGTGATTTAACTGAGTCATCAAATGTATCTTTTCCAACTCCGTCATACACAACTGTGACTCCTTTTCCTGAAGTGATTTCCATTACTTTTTCAGGTACATTTTCCTCTTTATAGTTAATAATATATTTACAACCATGCTTTAGTGCTAAATCTTTTTTTTCTTTATTGCTTACAGTTCCAATCATTTTACAACCTAATGAATGAGCCCACTGGCATGCAATTAATCCAACTCCCCCAGCAGCTGCATGGAATAATATAAATTCATCTTTTTTAATTTTATATAAACGTTCAAATAAATATTCTACAGTCATGCCTTGTAATAAAATAGATGCTACTTCATCATTATTTAAATTATCTGGTATTTTTATTAGTTTTTCATATGGAAAGTCTCTAATTTCACAATAAGCTCCCATTGGTGTGGTGGCATATGCTACTCTATCGCCAATACTAAAATCTTTTACTTTTGAACCTATTTTTATTATTTCTCCAGTAGCCTCTAGTCCAGGACACACAGGTAAATCTGAAGGTAATGGATATATCCCACTTCTATGATAAGTATCTATATAATTTAAACCAATAGCAGTATGCTTAATTCTAACTTCATTATCATTTATTTGATCTGATAATTCATAATTTTGATATTCTAAAACTTCAGGTCCACCTAATTTCGATATTACAATTTGTTTGGGCATAATTTATTAATTTATTTTAAGTATTTTATATACATCTTGGTATTCTTTTAAGCAATCAGGATTTTGTAATGCACTTATATTTGTAATTTTAATACCATTTATTATATTTTTGATAGATAATTCTACAATTTTTCCACTTTTTGTTTTAGGTATATCTGACACAGAAAAAATTTTACTTGGAACATGTTTTGGTGAAAGATTATTTCTTATTTCTAGTTTTATTTTTTTTGTTAATTCATCATTTAATTTATTTGATTCATTTATTTTAACAAATAATATAACCTCAGTATCAGAGTATTTATTATGTTCTACTGCTACACATTCATTAATGTTATCAATGTTTTCTACAACTCGATAAATTTCTGATGTTCCAAACCTAACTCCTCCTGAGTTCAATGTGGCATCAGATCTTCCGTAAATTATATACCCATTATTTTTAGTTTTTTCGCAATAATCTCCATGATGCCAAACATTTTCAAACTTATGAAAGTATGCGTCTAGATATTTTCTATTATTTTTATCATTCCAAAAAAAAATTGGTTTAGAAGGAAAGGGTGTTTTGCAAACTAATTCACCTTTAATCAATTTTATAGAATTTCCTTCGTCATTAAAAACATCTATGTCCATTCCTAGTCCTGCACATTGAATTTCACCTGAATGAACTGGTTTTAATGGATTTCCAAGCATAAAGCATGATACGATATCTGTACCGCCACTAATAGAAGCTAAATGAACATCATTTTTAATTTTATCATAAACATAGTTAAATGACTCTTGTACCAAAGGTGATCCTGTAGAAGCAATAGTTTTTAATTTTGATAAATTATATTCTTTTTTAATATTGATTTTATTTTGTCTTAAATAATCAATATATTTAGCACCTGTACCAAAAAAATTTATATTTTCTCTTTCTGCTATTTCAAAAAGATAATCAATGTTTGGATAAAAAGGTGAACCATCGTATAAAATTATTGTAGATTTTGAAGCTAGACAGGTTATTAGCCAATTCCACATCATCCAACCGCATGTTGTAAAATAAAATACTTTATCATTTTCATTTATTTCACAGTGTAAAATATGTTCTTTCTTATGTTGAATTAAAGATCCTCCAGCTCCATGAACAATACATTTGGGATATCCTGTAGTTCCACTAGAAAATAAAATATAAAGAGGGTGGTTAAAATTAAATTTTTCGAAAACATCAAATTTATCATCTGATTTTAATATTGTTTGCCAATTAGTATAATTAGATTTAATCTTTTCAAACTTTGAATTATCATAAGGTATTAAAATTACATCTTTAATTGATGGTATTGCTTTTAAAATTAAATCTATATTTTTAAGAGTGTTTATCTTTTTATTATTATAATAATAATGATTGGAAATAATTAAAATTTTAGGTTCAATTTGTTTAAATCTATCTATTATTGCTTTAGGTCCAAAATCAGATGAACAAGACGACCATATAGCTCCTATTTGTGCGCATGCTAGAAATGCTTCGACAGTTTCAGGAATATTAGGTAATATTGCTGCAATTCTATCATTTTTTTTTATATCTTTATTTATAAAAAAATTCGAAATCTTAAAAACATTATTTCTTAATTCTTCCCATGAAATTTCTCTTCGTTTTTTTTGTTCATTATAAAAAATTATTGCACTATTTTTATCATTTTTTTGAAGGCAGTTTTCGGCAAAATTTAAAGTTGATTGATCAAAGAACTTTGAGTCAATAAATCTTTTAGAATTTTTAAAGACTTTTTCTTTTTTTTGACCAATGATTTGGGTAAAATCCCAAACATTATCCCAAAATATTTCTTTTTTTTCTACACTCCATTTATGTAGTTGTTCATAAGTACAATCTTCAGGTTTATTAAAATATTTTTTTTTAAATATTGTTAAATTAGTATTCGTATTACTTGGCGACCATAGTAATTTATTGGTCATTTATATTAATTAATATTTTTTTCCTTAAGAGTTCTTATTCTTACAATAACATCAATATTATGTAGATTTAAACATGCTGGCATAGAAGCAATATTTAAATCAATATTTTTTGTTGGAATGTCAATAATTTTACCTTCATCCTCTATATATAAATGATAATGAGATTCATTATTTGTACAATATAGAGACTTATTTTGATCAACAACAATCTCTCTAATTAAACCTAATGATGTAAACTGTCTTAGGGTATTATATATAGTTGCCAAAGAGATTTTTCTGTCATTTTCTTTTACTTCATCAAATAGTTCTTCGGCAGAAATATGTCTTCTACCTTTTTCAAATAAAAGTTTAGCAAGTACCATTCGTTGTTTAGTTGTACGAATATTGTTCTTTTCTAGAGTTTTGATAGCCTTATTAAAATTACTTAAGGGATCGAAAGTTTTTATATTATTTGCCATATTAAATTATAATTTATATATCTGATATATATGCTTAATTATATATTTTCAATAATATGTATATATGTTTTTTTTGGTTTTTTATTATATCTTTTTCAAAGAAAAATTCTTTTTAATGTCTCAGGTTCTCCTAATAAGCCTATTGATTATGGTTTAAATACAGTAAAAGAAATACATATTCCGACTTCTGACAATCTCTCTTTACTAGCATGGTATTCTGAACCAAAAATCAATCAACCTACAATGGTATATTTTCATGGGAATTCTTATAATATTGGAGAAAGATCTAATAGAATAGATAGGTATATAAAAATGGGTTGGGGTGTCCTTTTGGTAGCTTGGAGAGGTTATAGTGGCAATAAGGGTAAGCCTAATGAAAAGAATATGTATATTGATGCTGAATCAACTCTATCATGGTTATTAAATAATACTTTTACTGAAAAAAAAGAAATTGTTCTATATGGGGAGTCTTTAGGCACTGGGGTGGCAGTTGAAATAGGAACAAGATATCAATTTAAATCCATAATTCTAGAAGCACCTTTCACTTCAATTTTTGATATTGCTCAACAGCGTTATAAAATTTATCCAGCAAAATTTTTAACTTTAGATAAATTTAATAATTATAGCAAAATTGATAAAATTCTATCGCCTTTACTTATAATTAGTGGAAAAAATGATGAAATAGTTCCCCACATTCATAGTTTAAAATTATATTCTAAAGCAATTGAACCAAAACATTGTGTTTTTATTGACGAAGCAATGCATAATAATTTATACGACTTTGGAATTGAAAAAGAAGTTTTGAAATTTAATATATAAATATGGAAATAAATTTAACTACATCATATGTTGGAATATTAAGCTTAATTGTATTTATAATAGCTTATGCAGTTGTAATGGCTGAAGAATTTAGTCATTTAAGAAAATCTAAACCTGTAATTATTTCAGCGGCATTAATTTGGGGAATAATCGCATTTCATTTTTCATCAAACAAAGAAATTGCTCACGAAATTGAATATGCATTAGAACATAATATTTTAGAATTTGCAGAGTTATTTTTGTTTTTATTAGTTGCGATGACTTATATTAATGCTTTAGAGGAAAGACAGGTTTTTAATGTAGTTCGTTATCAACTTACCTCAAGAGGCTTTAGTTTTAGACAACTTTTTATTTTCACAGGAATTATTACTTTCTTTTTATCTCCTATTGCAGATAATTTAACAACTGCCTTAGTCATGTGTTCAGTTTTATTAGCTTGCGGAAAGGGTAATACTAAGTTTCTTTCAATAGGTTGTATCAATATTGTCGTAGCTGCAAATGCAGGAGGAGCCTATAGTCCTTTTGGAGATATTACCACCTTAAT
>CACJSL010000014.1 GCA_902596065.1 uncultured Alphaproteobacteria bacterium
TAAAATAGCTAATGAAGGCTTGAGAATACTCATTTGTAAAATTTCATATCTCTTTTTTTCACCACCTGAAAATCCTTCATTAACAGAGCGAGATAACATTTCGAATGGAATGCCTAAATCTTTTGCAGTGATTTTTAGTTTTTTTGCAAACTCTATTGCATCGATTTCTTTCTTACCATCTTTTAATAACCTTGAATTTAAAGAGGCCTTTAAAAAAGGAGTAATATTTACTCCTGGTATTTCAATTGGATATTGAAAAGCTAAAAATAAACCTAGTTGAGACCTTTCTTCAATATTTAAATCTAGAAGATTTTGATTTTTAAACACTATTTCTCCTGAAGTAATTTCGTAATCTTCTTTGCCAGCTAAAACATTTGCTAGAGTACTTTTTCCACATCCATTGGGTCCCATAATAGCGTGAATTTCCCCTTCGTTTATATTAAGAGAAAAATCATTAAGTATAATTTTACCATCTATAACTGCTGATAAATTTTTTATTGATAAAAACATTATCCTACACTTCCTTCTAAAGATATAGAAACTAATTTCTGAGCTTCGACTGCAAATTCCATAGGCAGCTCTTGTAAAACCTGCTTACAAAATCCATTAACAATTAAAGATACAGCATCTTCATGACTTATTCCTCTTTGACGACAGTAATATAATTGTTCTTCATTAATTTTTGATGTTGATGCTTCATGTTCAACTATAGCATTATTATTCTTAGAATCAATATATGGAACAGTATGAGCTCCACAACTATTACCAACCAATAAAGAGTCACATTGAGTATAATTTCTTGCATTATCAGCTTTCTTTAAAAATTTAACTAAACCTCGATAGGTATTTTGAGATTTTCCTAGAGAAATACCTTTAGATATAATTTTGCTTTTAGTATTTTTTCCAATATGAGTCATTTTAGTTCCAGTATCAGCCTGCTGAAAATTATTGGTTATAGCAACAGAATAAAATTCACCAATAGAGTTATCACCTCTCAATATACAACTTGGATATTTCCAAGTTATAGCTGAACCTGTTTCAACCTGAGTCCAAGAAATTTTACTATTGTCTCCTTTGCATAATCCTCTTTTAGTTACAAAATTATAAATACCACCTTTGCCTTCTTCATCTCCGGGATACCAATTTTGAACTGTAGAGTATTTTATTTCTGCATCTTCAAGTGCAATTAATTCAACATTTGCTGCATGTAATTGATTGGTATCTCTCTGAGGAGCAGTACATCCTTCTAAATAACTTACATAACTTCCTTTATCAGCTATGATTAAAGTTCTTTCAAATTGTCCTGTTTCTTCAGCATTAATTCTGAAATATGTTGAAAGCTCGATTGGACATTTTACATTTTCAGGGATGTAAACAAAAGAGCCATCAGTAAAAACTGCTGAGTTTAAAGCTGAAAATGAGTGATCGCCAGGAGGAATAACTGAGCCAAGATATTTTTTTACTAATTCAGGGTGAGTTTTAACAGCCTCACTAATTGAACAAAATACTATTCCTAATTTTTCAAGTTCTCCTTTGTAAGTAGTAGCTACAGAAACACTGTCAAATACTGCATCTACAGCCACTCCAGCTAAAACTTTTTGCTCTTCAAGGGGAATGCCTAATTTATTGTAAGTTTCCAATAATTTTGGATCAACATCATTTAAGCTTTTTGGTTTTTCTTCAAAGCCTTTTGGCGCTGCATAATAATAAATATCTTGATAATCTATTTCAGGATAATCTATGTTCGCCCAAGATGGAGTTTTCATAGTTTTCCATTTTTCAAATGATTTCAATCTCCATTCAAGAAGCCATTTAGGTTCTTTTTTTTTTGATGAGATATATTTTATTGTATTTTCATTAAGACCTTTTTCAGGTCTATCTAGTTCAATCTTTGTTTCAAACCCATATTTATATTTATTTTGAGCATAGTCATCTATCTGATTTTGTACTTTACTAGAATTCACAGATATCAAATAACTCAAAAAAACAAAAAAGCCAGTTATTTCAATAAAAAATGAGTGAATTTAGAATTAATTCTAAACTATTTTATTTTTTTTGTTATCCATCCTCCGCCCAAAACTTGTTCATTTAGATAAAAAACGCAAGCCTGTCCTGGAGAAGTTGTTAAAATATTAGAATCGAATACGAATTCAGCTGAATCAGAATAAATATTCAAAGTTCCTAAATTTTCTTTTTGTGTTGATCTAATTTTAGCAGAACATCTAATATTTTTTTTTGTAATCCTATTGTCAAGCCAATTGATATTATTTACCTCAATTATTGTTTTTTTTAGTAGTGATTGTTCTCCCAAAACAATTTCATTTTCTTCTTTGTTTATATTAATTACATATAAGGGGGTATCTGATCCACTGATCCCCAAGCCTTTTCTTTGGCCAATTGTATAATTAGCTATGCCTTTATGTTTGCCTATAATTTTATTATTGATATCAACAATATTACCCTCTTTAATTAATTCTGGCTTAAGTTTTTGAAGTAAATCTCTGTAAGATTTTGAAGTGACAAAACATATATCTTGACTATCTGGTTTGTCTTTAACAGGTAAATTAAAATTTTTTGCCATATCTCTAATTTCTGATTTTAAAAAATTACCTAAAGGAAATCTAATATAATCTAATTGCTCTTGAAGAGTGGCAAAAAGAAAATAACTTTGATCTTTTTTTTCATCTTTAGCTTTAAACAATTTAGCATTAAAACTTTCTTTTGAACGTCTTGCATAATGTCCAGTAACCAAGGTATCTGCATTTAATTTTTTTGCCTCATTAAGCAAATCTCTAAATTTAACAGTTTGATTGCATTGTATGCAGGGGACTGGTGTTTCACCACTAACATAACTATCGACAAAATTTTCTATAACTCCTTCATAAAACTTATCTTGATAGTCCAAAGTAATATGAGGAAATCCATATTGATTTGCAACTTCTTTAGCATCATTAATATCTTTTCCTGCACAGCAGGATTTTGAGCTTTTGGAAGATGTTTGACTATATAAATTTAGAGTTATGCCTATAACATCAAAACCTTCTTTTTTGAGCATGACAGCAGCAACTGAGCTATCTACCCCTCCAGACATAGCCACTACAACTTTTGTATCCTTACATTCTTTATTAAATCCAAGACTATTCATATAAAATAATTTTAATCTATATTTACAAAATTGCTTTAGTTCAATAATACCATTAATTAAATGGTAGATTTATTGATTCCTGGTCCGGAGGGTAAAATTGAGGCTAAATATAGTCATAATAATAACCCTCAATCTCCTATTGTTTTAATTTTACATCCTGATCCTTCACGAGGAGGATCAATGAATACTAAAATAGTTTTCAATTTATATAAAATTTTTGTGAATAATGGATTTTCGACAATAAGATTTAATTTCAGAGGTGTAGGTAAAAGTGAAGGAATCTTTGATGATGGAGAAGGCGAACTTAGTGATGCAGCCAGTGTATTAGATTGGTTGCAACAATATAATACAAATTCTAAAATAGTATGGGTTGCAGGTTTTTCATTTGGAGCCTGGGTTGCAATGCAACTACTAATGAGAAGGCCAGAAATAAATGGCTTTATAAGCGTTTCCCCTCCAGCTAACTTACGAGATTTTAGTTTTCTTGCCCCTTGTCCTTCATCAGGTTTAATAGTCCATGGAGATAAAGATAATATTGCTTCATTTGACTCAGCAAAAATATTGTCAGAAAAACTTCAAAAACAAAAAAAGGTTGATATTCAGTTTAAGCCTATCAAAGGAGCTGATCATTTTTATGAAAATTATGTTGAACAGTTCTTAACTACAATTGATACTTATATCAAAAATTCTTTAAATGAATTAAAATGACTTTTAATAATATATTTGATTTTTTAAATGAATTATAAATCTGACTTTTTAAATGAAATAAATTCAAGAGGATTTATATACCAGACAAGCGATGTAAATGATTTAGATGATATTTTATCTAAAAAGAAAATTACAGCATATATAGGATTTGATATTACAAATGATAGTCTTCATATTGGAAGTTTAGTTCAATTAATGTTGCTTCATTGGTTAGATCATTATGGCCATAAAACTATAGCACTTATGGGAGGTGGAACTACATTAGTTGGAGATCCCTCAGGAAAAGATGAAACTAGAAAAATACTTCAAAAAACAGATATAGAAAAAAATATTAATCAAATAGAATCAACTTTTAATAAATTTATAGACTTAAAAAGTAGGGGCAAACTAATAAATAATTATGATTGGTTGTCCAATTTAAATTATATTAATTTTTTAAGAGATATAGGATCAAAAATAACCATAAACAAAATGTTAACCTTTGATTCAGTTAAGAATAGACTTGATCGAGAACAACCACTTTCGTTTTTAGAATTTAATTATATGCTACTTCAAGCATATGATTTTTTTCACTTGAATAAAGAACATGGGTGTGAACTACAATTAGGAGGTTCTGATCAATGGGGAAATATAATAGCAGGAATTGACTTAATTCGTCGTCTAAATAACAAAAAAGCATTTGCAATAACTTCACCTTTAATTACTAATAATGATGGATCAAAGATGGGCAAAACAGCAGATGGTGCAATTTGGCTAGATGAAAAAAAATTATCAAATTATGATTTTTATCAATTTTGGAGAAATGTAAATGACTCAGATGTTCCAAAATTTATTAATCTATTTACAAAATTACCTATTGAAGAAAGAAGGAGACTAACATTGTTAAAAGATCAAGAAATAAATGAAGCAAAAAAGATTTTAGCTTTTGAAGTAACTAAGATTACAAGAGGTGAGAAGCAAGCAAAAGAAGCTGAAGAAATAAGTACAAATATTTTTTTAAATAACAAGAATGATAACCGTATTAATTCATTAGAAATAGAATCTAATAGAATGGAAGACTCTTCTTTTTCTATATTAGATGCTGTTGAAAAGCTTAACTTAGTTAAAAGTAGAAGTGAAATAAAAAGATTGATTAAATCTAAAGGAATAAAAATAGATAATGAAAACTATACCAGAAGTGATTTTTCTTTATCACAATATTCTTCTAAGAATGAAATTAGAATTAGTGTAGGTAAAAAAAGTTTTGGTATCATTAAAATTTATAAAAAATAGAATAGTTATTTCAAATTATTTTAATTAGAAAATTAAAGTGTTAAAGATTTTTCTAAAAATTTATCTATTTTGCCATCTAACACATCATTAACGTTTGATGATTCATGATTAGTTCTCAAGTCTTTAATTAATTTGTATGGATGCAAAATATAAGATCTTATTTGATTGCCCCAACCAATATCTTTTTTTTCACTATTAATTTTATTTTCTTCTTCTTTTCTTTTTTGAATTTCTAATTCATAAAGTCTTGATTTTAGCATTGACATAGCATTAGATTTATTTTTATGTTGAGATCTATCATTTTGACATTGAACAACAATATTGCTAGGAAAATGTGTAATTCTAACTGCACTATCTGTTTTATTTACATGTTGTCCTCCAGCCCCAGATGCTCTGTAAGTATCAATTCTTATATCAGCTTCATTAATTGAAATATCTATATTCTCGTCTATTTCAGGGTATACCCAAACACTAGCAAAACTAGTATGTCTTCTTTTATTACTATCAAAAGGTGAGATTCTTACTAATCTATGAATTCCACTTTCTTTTTTTAACCATCCATAAGTGAAAGTTCCTATAATTTTCATAGTAGAGGATTTAATGCCTGCTTCTTCACCTTTAGATTCTTGTAATAAAACTAATTTTAAATTTTTATTTTCAGCCCACCTAATATACATTCGCTGTAGCATCATTGCCCAATCTTGACTTTCTGTTCCTCCTGCACCAGCATGAATTTCTAAAAAAGCGCTATTTGAATCAGCCTCATTATTCATTAAGTTTAGATATCTTACATTGTTGGAATCATTTAAAATTTTTTTAGAGTCATTAATTAAAGAGTCTATAGTTTCCTCATCTTTTTCATCAATAGCTAGTTTATAAAATTCTTCTAGATCTTTTAAGGATTGCTTAATTCTTTTGAAATCATTTATTCTGGTTTCTAATAACTTAATTTCCTGAAAAAATATTTTTGCTTTAGAATTTTTCCATATGTTGGGATTGTTAGTTTTTGATTTTAAAGATTCAAGTTCTTCAGATAATTGAGTGTAGTCAAACACCCCTCCTTAAAAGATTAAAATTATCTTTTATTAATTCTATATTTTTTTCTATCTCTTCATTAAACATAATTATTGTAATAATAAACTACCTGTACCTGAAATGGAATTATTATTAATTGAGCTAAGGCTGTCTAATTTTATTATATTATTATTATACGGTTCAGTACCAACTATAAAAGGCTCTAAAATTGCATCTGAATCTTTTGTCATCAATCCAGTACTTTGATCAATTTTGACAAAACTAAGCCCGGAAGGAATTCTAAAAGGTACTTTATTTGAATTTATATTGGCATCTTTCATAAATTTTTTAAAAATTGGTACAGCAACTGCTGAACCTGTTTGCTTATAACCTAATGTTTTTGGTTTATCAAAACCAACAAATACTCCAAGAGCTAAATCTGGAGAAAATCCAATGAACCAAGCATCTTTGTTGTCATTTGTAGTTCCTGTTTTTCCAGCCAATGGAGTATTTAATGAAGATATTTTTTTTCCAGTACCTCTTAATACTACGCCTTCAAGCATAGAAGTAATTTGAAAAGCAAATCGTGGATCCAAAATATTTTTTTGTAAAGATGTGATAGTAGGTAAATTATAGTCTAATTTTTTTTTATTTTGTAAGCAATTAATACATTTATTTATTTCGTTATTAATAATTTGTTTCCCATTCTTGTCGTGAACACTTAGAATTAGAGTAGGTTTAATTTCATTGCCTCCATTTACAATCATTGCATAAGCATTAGTTAAATCCATTAAATTTACTGATCCAGCTCCTAAAGACATTGATAAATTTTCATCCATATAATTAGCTATTTTAAAGTCCTCTGCTGTATCTAAAATTTTTTTCATACCTATTTTATCCGACAATCTGATAGTCATTAAATTTCTAGATTTTTCTATACCAGTCCTCATTGTACTAAGTCCGTAAAATTTATCAGTATAGTTAGAAGGTTTCCATTTAGGTAATCCCTGACCTTGATCAACTACATATGGGGCATCTAAAACTAAAGTAGATGGGCTGTATCCTTCTTTTAAAGCAGAAATATATACAAAAGGTTTGAATGCTGATCCAGGCTGCCTATAAGCTTGAGTAGCCCGGTTAAACTCACTCAATTCAAAACTAAACCCTCCAGATAGTGCCAAGACTTTTCCAGTATGAGGATCTATTGCTACAATAGCCCCATTTACTTTTGGAACTTGCCTAATAATCAAAGAAGAATTTAAAAATTCTGCAAAAAAAACATCATTATCTAAAAACTTTTCATCTAAAAGCCATTTATTTTCTTCATGATTTAAATTAATTATATGTTTTTTTTTGCCCTCATCTACTACTGTCAAAAAATCTTTATTGATATTAATAATTTTAAATTTTGACCATTTTTTTGGAAAAGGATTTTGAATATTTTTAGCAAAATTATCATGAGTATCTGTTTCATTATTTTCTGATATTGATCCTCTCCAACCATATTTCTTATCTTGGTTAATTAAACTTTCAATTAAAACTTTATCTAAAATTTTTTGTAAATTTGTATCTATTGAAGTTTTTACAACTAAGCCTTCCTCGAAAAGTAATTTATTGCCAAGGGTATCTTTTAGTTGTTTTCTTATCTCAGCTTTATAATAATCAGCTTCTTCAAAACTTTCTTCATATCTTTTTGAAGTAATAAGTGGCTTGTTGGATAATAATTCCATTTTTTTTAAATTGATAAATTTATTTATTTGCATCTTTCTTAAAACCCAATTTCTTCTCTCTATTGCTTTTTTATAATTAGTATTTGGATTATAATTATTTGGTGCTTTAGGAAGTGCAGCTAAAAAAGCACATTCATCAATAGACAATTCATTCAACGCCTTATTAAAATAGTTCATACTTGCTGAAGCAACTCCATAGGATCCATAGCCTAAATAGATATCATTTAAGTATAATTCTAGAATATCTTTTTTACTAAGTATGTTTTCAATTCTAATAGCTAAAATAATTTCTTTAAATTTCCTTTCAAAACTTATCTCATTTGTTAATAATAAGTTTTTAACAACTTGTTGAGAAATAGTAGAAGCTCCAATCATTCTTTTGTTTGTTATCTTATTTAATAGATTTGTATAAATTGCTCTAATAATTGCAAAAGTATCTATTCCTCTATGAGAAAAAAAATTCTTGTCTTCAGCAGAGATAAACGCATTAATCAAATTATTTGGTATCCTATCTATGGGGACAAATATTCGCTCTTCTATAAAATATTTATCCAACAAAACACCGTCTGATGTGAAAACTCTTGACGATAAATTAGGATTATAATTTTTTAATTCATCATAACTTGGTAATTCAGGAGAGTATTTCCATAAAAAAAATAAAATTACTGAAAAGGAAAAAAAACCTAAAAAAAGGGTAATAATTATGATTTTTTTTAAATAAATGAAGAAATATTTCATGATAGTAATTTGTAGATTGTGAAAGAGTTAAAAATATGACAATAGGCAAATACAAAAATTAAATATTGAATAAACAAATAACACACACATTTACTAAAAAATAAGAAATAATGACTAATTTAATACAAAAAATTAATGGAGTTTCAAAATTATGGACAAAAGAATACTTATCGATACATCAAAAACTGAGGAAACGAGAATTGCTGTCACAGTTGACAAAAAGCTAGATGATTACGAAATAGAATCTGAAAAACAAATTGCTGTAAAGGGCAATGTATATTTAGCTAAAATTACCAGAGTTGAGCCATCTTTACAGGCTGCATTTGTAGATTTTGGCTCTAACAGAAATGGCTTTCTTCCATTAACAGAGATCCATCCAGATTATTTTAAGATACCAGTTGCTGATCAAGAAAAATTATCAGTATTATTAAAAAATCTAAATACTAATAACAATCTAGAAGATAAGCAAAACAACGAAATAAACGAAACTGAAGAAAAAAATACTACAGAAGAATCTAATGAAAAAAATAATATAGAAAAAAAGATTAATTTAAAAGACCCTAGAAAGGAATATATTAATTTTTTTAGAAAATATAAGATCCAAGATGTTATCAAACCAAGACAAGTTCTTCTAGTGCAAGTTAACAAAGAAGAAAGAGGTTTCAAAGGAGCGGCTCTAACAACTTTTCTTTCTTTTGCAGGCAGATATTGTGTTTTGATGCCTAATAGTTTGAATAATGATGGAATTTCAAGAAAGATTGGCGATATTGAAGAAAGAAAGAAGCTAAAAACTATTTTAACTAGTGTAAATGTTCCCGAAAATATGTCAGTAATAGTTAGAACAGCTGGTATTGGAAAAACAAAAAAAGAAATTTCAAAAGATTTATCCTATTTAACAAATCAATGGAATAAGATACGTGAAAATACTATTAAATCTCAAGCACCCAGTTTAATTTATGAAGAAGGTAGTATTATTAAAAGAGTAATAAGAGATTTATTAACGGATGACGTTGAAGAAATTTTAGTAGAAGGGAAAAGTGGTTATGATGCTGCTAAGAAATTAACAAAAAATATTGTCCCAACAAAAGTAACAAAAGTAAAGCTTTATAAAGGAAAAGATAAATCATTATTTAGTGAACATAATATTGAAAATCAAATAAATGAATTATTCAGTTTATCAGTAAAATTAAAATCTGGAGGTTCAATTGTTATAGATACTACAGAGGCTTTAGTTGCAATTGATGTAAATTCAGGAAAAAATACTTCTGAAAGAAATATTGAAAATACAGCATTAAAAACTAATCTAGAGGCGGCAACAGAAGTTGCAAGACAGCTGAGGCTTAGAGATCTTGGTGGCTTAGTAGTTATTGACTTTATTGACATGGATGATTATCGCAATAACTTTAAAGTTGAAAAAGCTATTAAAAATGCTCTTTTTAAAGATAGAGCTAGAGTTCAAGTTGGTAGAATTAGTATGTTTGGACTACTAGAACTATCAAGACAACGCCTTCGTTCAAGTCTTATTGATAGATCTTTCGAAAAATGTCCGTATTGCAATGGCACAGGCTTAATATTAAATACTAACTCAATTAGTGAACAAATAATTAAACTAATAAATGAGAAATTAATATCAAATAAAGATTTAAAAATTCAAGTAAAATGTAATTCAGCTCTTGCTGAAACATTAATGAATGAAAAAAGAGTTGAAATTAATAATCTTGAAGAAAAATATGACTCAAAGATTCTTTTTGATTTTAATAATCATTATTCACTGCATGAACCTACTATTAATGAAATAGAGGACAAACAAATTGCAAAAATAAAGAATGATAGTTCTGAAAAAAAATCTTTAAAGAAAAAAACGACAAATATAAAGAAAGATATAAAGATTAAACCAAAAGTTAAAAAGAAAACAACTAAAGTAAAAAAGACGAAGAGCGTTAAAATAATTAGAAAAAAGAAAAATAACAAAAATTCTGAAAATGATATTATTGAAGCCTCTTCTGAAAATATTAATGAAATAGCAAGTACCAATGATGATGAAAAATCAGGATGGTGGTCTGAAAAATAAATGAAAAAAATTATTTTATTTATATTTTTTTTTTTTCAAATTTACAAGCTAGTACTGTCTATGATTATGAAACAAATGTTTTTTTTAAGGAAATTTTAAATTCAATTGCTAAAATAAATAACTTTAATAAAAATGTTTCCTTTATTGTTATTTTAGATGATAGGCCCAATGCATTTGTTACAGAAAATAATAATATCATTATATCTTCTGGATTGATAAAATTTTCAGACTCATATGAAGCAATTGTAGGCGTTTTAGCACATGAAATAGGACATATTGATAAATTTCATGTAACTAAAAGAAAACAGTCTGCCGAGGATTTAAAAAATTTAAATAACTTAACAAGTATTTCAATTTTAGCTGGATCATTAATTTCTAATAATAATGAATATATATTTCAATCTTTAATAGGTAATAAATTAAGTATGCAAAATTATTTTAAATCTTTTAGTAGAGAGCAGGAGAGAGAAGCTGATTTTTATGCAATTGAAACTTTAGCTAAACTAAATCTATCTAACACTCCATTAAAAAATTTATTAAATAGGTTAGAAAAAGATGCCGAAAGGCAGGGAATGAAAGATGAATTTTATAAATTTTCTTCTCATCCAATTTACAAAGAAAGATATGAAATAATTGATAATGTTGGTAATTATAAAATTATATTTGATGAAAATACTAATTCTAGATTTAATTTTATTAGAGCAAAATTTTTTGGTTATACTGAAGAAAATACAAATAATATAAAAGAATTCCTTGATGATGAATATTATAATTATGCTTCTTCAATAGTTTTATCAAAAAAAGGAAAACTTAAAAAATCTCTATTAACTTTAAATGAAATAATTAAAAATAATAAAGACAACATACATTTAATTGAAACAAAAGCAGATATCTTATATTCACATGGATTTTTTTCAGAAGCCTTATTATTTTATAATCTTTCTATAGAAAAAAATCCTCAAAATTATTATGTAAAAAAAAGAATTTTTGATATTAAATTTTCAATTTTAAAACCTGATGATAAAAGTAAATCACAAGCTTTGTTTAATGAATATAAATTCTTGCTAAATAATTTTTATAATAATCAGGATTTAATAAAAAAATTGGCAATTCTTGCTTCGGAAAATAATTTCACTTATTGGATAAATTATTTTAATATTCGACAAAATCTTAATAATAATGAATATGATCAAAAAAGTTTGTTAAATGAGCTTAAAAAAATTAAAAAAAATACTTCTGATTATGATTTAATTAGATTAATTGATAAGGTAATTCTCTAAATTTATGACTATATACCAAGGTTCACTTACTAATGAGGATTATCATCTACTGATTGAAAAAAAATATATACATTCCAATAATTTTAATAAAAATCAAATACAGCCTTCAAGTATTGATCTTACATTAAGTGAAGAATGTTATGAAATAAGTGCAAGTTTTTTAAGCTCATCTGTAAATATAAGAGAAAATTTAAAAAATATTATGATTAAGAAAATTGATTTAGAAAAAAAATATGTTTTTAAAAAAAATAAAATTTATTTAGTAAAATTAAATGAAATGATAAACTTACCTCATAATATTTTTGGTTTTTGTAATCCTAAAAGTAGTACAGGAAGATTGGATATTTTTTGTAGAACAATTTTAAACCATAATGATGAATATGAAAAAATTCCAAAAAATTATCATGGAGAAATGTTTATAGAAATTACTTCACGTTCTTTTGATATTGAATTTCAAAAAGGAGATTCACTTAATCAAATGAGATTAATATATAATAGGCATATGTATTTAGATGACAATGATTTAAGAGAATATCATAATAAATTCTTTCTTACTTTAGATCATAATAACAATAAAGTTAAACCTAATCTTAATAATGGTCTAAAAATAAGTGTCGATCTATCTTCTGAAAATAAAATAAATGCATTTGTAGCTAAAAAAAATACACCTCTACTTATATTTAGAAAAGTTAAAAAACACAAAATAGAATTATATTGGGAATCATTAAAACTATTAGATAACAAATTAGTTATTAGAAAAGATAATTTTTATATTTTGAAATCTAAAGAAAAAATACAAATTCCTGAAAATATGGCTGGTGAAATGGTTCCATATGATACGAGTATTGGTGATTTTAGAGTACATTATGCAGGTTTTTTTGATCCTGGATTTGGTTATAAAAATGGCTCATATGCTGTTTTAGAAGTAAAAACAAATGAAGTACCTTTTATATTAGAAGATGGTCAATCTATAGCAAGAATAAAATATGAAGCTCTGAATAAAGAATCAAATGTTTTATACGGTAAAGAAATAAATTCTAATTATCAGAATCAAGGTCTTGCTTTGAGCAAACACTTTGTTTAAAAATAAAGAAATGAAGAAAATAATAATTATTAATGGACCTAATTTAAATCTTTTAGGAAATAGAGAACAAAAAATATATGGTGATAAGTCTCTTGATGAAATAGAAAAAATTTCAAAGCAAAAATCTATTTCTTTGAATATTGATTGTTTTTTTTGCCAAAGTAATGATGAAGGTGAACTAATAAATCATATACATTCAGCAGAATCTTCATATGATGGCCTAATAATAAATCCAGCGGCTTTTACGCATACTTCAGTAGCGCTATTAGACGCACTTAGATCTATAAATAAACCTAAAATTGAAATTCACTTATCCAATATATATACTAGAGAAGAATATAGAAAAAAAAGCATTACTTCAGAGGGTGTTGATGGTTTAATTTGTGGATTTGGGAGTTTAAGCTATATTCTAGCTATAGAAGCATTAAGTAATTTGATCTATAATAAGTAATTATGCCTAAAATAGATAAAACTGATTTAGATAATATTTCTTTAATAAAAAAAGAATTTAAACTTAAGAATATTACTAATATCAAAATAAAAAAAGGAAATTACGAAATAGAATTATCATCAGAATCTAAAAGCATAACAAAAAATGTTTTAAATTCACAAAATATAGAAGAAAAAAGAAAAGATAAAAACACTACTAAAGAAAACATAATAAAATCAGAAAATATTGTAAAGTCACCTATGGTTGGAGTAGCTTATTTGTCAGCTGATCCATCTTCTCAACCATACATAAAGATAGGTCAACATGTAAAACAAGGAGATACCTTACTTTTAATTGAAGCTATGAAAACTTTTAACGAGGTTAAAGCTCCTATCTCAGGCATAGTAAAAGAAATAATAGTACTTAATAGTCAGCCTGTAGAATTTGGTGACGATTTAATTATTTTTGAATAAATGTTTAAAAAAGTTTTAATCGCTAATAGAGGCGAAATAGCTTTAAGAATATTACGTGCTTGTAGAGAACTTGATATAAAAACTGTAGCAATACATTCTGAAGCAGATGAAACAGCAATGCATGTAAGAATGGCTGATGAAAGTGTTTGTGTTGGCCCTGCCTCTGCTCAGTCAAGCTACTTAAATATTCCTGCAATTATAACAGCAGCAACTATATCAGATGTTGATGCTATTCATCCAGGATATGGTTTTTTAAGTGAAAATAAAAGATTTGCAGAAATCATCGAAGAGCATAATATAAAATTTATCGGTCCTAAATCAGAACATATTGAAATGATGGGGAATAAAATAGCTGCAAAAAAAATTATGGAAGATAACAAAGTACCTACTGTGCCAGGATTAAATGATCTTTCAGATATAAAAAAAGTTTTAGATTTTATAAATGATATAAAATTACCTGTAATAATTAAAGCTGCTAGCGGTGGCGGTGGAAAAGGTATGAGAGTGGTTAATAAAATAGAGGATCTAGAAGAATCTATTAATGCAGCCAAAATAGAATCAAAAAAATCATTTAATGATGATACAGTTTATTTAGAAAAATTTTTTGTAAATCCAAAACATATAGAAATACAAGTTCTAGCTGACAACAATGGTAATGTTTTAACATTAGGAGAAAGAGATTGCTCTATTCAAAGAAAGCATCAAAAAATTATTGAAGAAAGTCCAAGTATTATCTTAACTAATGATGAAAGAGAAAAAATTAGTAATCTATGTGTAAAAGCAATTAAATCAATAAAATATGAAGGCGTAGGTACGCTAGAGTTTTTATATGAAAATAATAACTTTTATTTTATGGAGATGAATACTCGACTTCAAGTTGAACATCCTGTTACTGAAATGATAACAGGTCAAGATTTAGTTAAAGAACAAATAAAAGTTGCAAGTGGAAATAAAATCAAATTTAAACAAGAAGATATTAATTTTAATGGACATTCAATTGAGTGTAGAATTAATGCTGAGCATCCTGAAACATTCATTCCTTCTCCAGGAAAAATAACACAATATCATCAGCCTGGAGGCTTAGGAGTCAGAGTGGATTCTGCAGTTTATCAAGGCTATATCATACCCTCTCACTATGATAGTATGATCGCTAAACTTATTGTTTATGGTGAAAATAGAAATGAATGTATTCAAAAAATGAAAAGAGCCTTAGAAGAATATGTGATTATTGGAATAGATACAAATATTCAACTACATCAAAAGATTATTCAATCAAGTGAATTTTTGTCAGGAAAATACGATATAAATTATATGACAAAATTTGAATAAAAATTTATTTTATTAATATGAAATTATTAAATATTTTTATTTACATTCAACTAACCACAAATCATAAATTGGATGTTCTAAAGGAGTCGTTGATGGACTTGAGGAAATCATCCAACCTTGATAGATAGCCTGATCCTCTGAATTAATAATTTTGTCATATATTTTTAAAAGAACATAATTTTCAGGAATATCTTCAGGGGGATTTCTATAACAGGCAAATATTTCTATAAAAAGAGAATTAAAATTTATCGAATCATTAACTTTGATCTCAAAAGTTTCTACTTTTGTAGTTATTTTATCTAGAATTTTTATTTCAGCTTTTTTACTTTCTATGTATTGAGAAAATAAAGGTGGAGAAAAGCTTATAAATAAAAAAAAGAATAATGACTTAAGGGCTCCAAGATTCATATTCACTTTTTTTTACTTTATTATTTGCTTTTGATAAAGGGTGTTCATCTGGATAATAAGCTTTTTCAGTACCAGTAAGATTTTCTTCATGATTTTTTTGCCAAAAATATTTATGAGAATAATTTAAAGGTGGATCTTCAATCGTTTTATGCAGCCAAGCATGCCAATGAGGTGGAACTTTAGTCGCTTCAACTTTCCCATTAAAAATAACCCATCGTTTAAAATCTTTATTTGAAAAATTTTTTGAATTACAATAATATTTATTATCAAAATCATCTTGGCCAACAAATTTACCAAATACCCAAGTATATAATAAAGTACTTAAACTCATAAATATATCTTTATAATATTATGCTTTAAGTTTCCAGTTTAATTCTTTTCCACCCATAAAATTTTTTATTTTAATTTCTTGATGAATTGTATATTCAGGAACAGTCCATCTTTCCTCTATTAATTCTATTTGGTCTGCATTTACTGGAAGTTTATAAAATGTAGGTCCATTTATTGAACAAAATTTCTCTAAATTATCTAGAGATTTTTCTTCATCAAATATTGTTGTATAAATTTCTATTGAACATGGTGCAGAAAAAATTCCGGGTTTAGATTTAAGATTTGGAACCTTAAATTCTATTGGATGAGGCGCTGAATCAGTCCCTAAAAAAAATTTTTTGTTTCCAGATGTAGCAAAATTTCTTAATGCAATTAAATCTTCTTCATTTTTTACAACAGGCATACAAAAATGATGGGGATTTATAGATTTATCCAAAAATACATCTTTTTTTGTAAGCATCATGTGATGAGGAGTTATAGTACCTGCTATATTTGGACTATGATTTACATACTCTGCACCATATTTAGATGAAACATGCTCTAAAACTATTCTTAAGTCAGGAAATTTTTTTCTTATAAGAGATAATTCTTGGTCAATATAGTATTTTTCTCTATCAAAAATATCAATTTGATTATCTACTTTTTCTCCATGTATTAATAAAATTTTATCTTTTTTTTCTAATATTTCTAAAGCTGGATATATTTTTTCAGTACTTGATATTCCATATTTTGAATTTGTTGTAGCTTCACTGGGATATAGCTTAGCTCCGATAAATATATTCTCATCGAGGCCTTTACTAAAATCTATTAAGTCTAAATCTTCAGTTAAATAACATGGCAATAAAGGAGAAAAGTTATTATTTGAAAGTAAATTAATCTTTTTTATATAATCAATGCCTTTTAAAGTAGTTGTAATAGGATCATTTAAATTAGGCATGACTATACATCTTTGATTTACTCTTGTAGAATGATTAATAACAGCTTTTAATAAGTTGCCTTCTCTTAGATGAACATGCCAATCATCCGGTCTAATAATTTTCAAGGACTTAACGGTCATAATAATTTATTTTCTATTATTAAATCTAATACTTTATTAGATTCTATTGAATGCATATAAGATTTTTTTGGATTTATATCCATCTTATTAAAATCCCCAAAAGTTTCTTTAGTTCGAATAACAAAGCAGTCATTTTTGCTGTGTCCATAAAGTTTATCATTCGTAGGTCCAAATAAACTAATTGTTTTTAAGCCAGAAGCAAAAGACAAATGCATAAGTCCAGAATCATTGCCTATAAAGAGGTTGCTTTTTTTCATATATGCTGATGTTAAAGTTATAGATTTACCAAAAAGATCAATAAAATAATTTTCATCAATATTTTTAGTTATTTCTCTATAATATTTATCTTTTTCTGATTGTGATCCAACAAGTATAAATTTAATATTATTAAATTTATTGGAAATTTTCTTTATCAAATCATTATACATTTCTGATGACCAAATTTTTGGTTCCCAATTTCCTCCTGGAAAAATAACAACATATTTATTATTTAAACTTAAATCTTTTTTAGCAATGTCTTCTTCTTCTTTATTTGTATAAATATTAAGTGAGGTATTTTGTATTTTAAAGTATTTATTTAATTGATCAATATGATGATATTTTTTATCTTTTTTAAAAATAAATCTTTTTTTTGTTTTTAACAAATAAGATAATAATGAACTTCTTAAATCTATAATGATGTCCCATTTAGTTTTCTTGCATTGGTTATGCATATCAAACCAATGAAGGTTGAATTTTCTCTTTTTAATTACAATTATTCTCTCTAAAGCAGGGAAATTCTTATAAATTTGAGAAGCGGTTGGGCCAATTATAAAAGTGAACTTGGAATTTTTGTTATTATTTTTAAAGTAATCTACAATACCCGTTGAAAGAATAGTATCCCCTATTAAGTTTGATGATATAATTAGTATTTTCACAAGTTGTTATTATATAAATTTATTATAAATAGAATATATATCACTTTATTTATGAAAGAAGACTTCTTTATATTAAATTCTTTTTCTAAATTTTTAGAAATTTCTGGAGAAGATACGGCAGAATTCCTACAAGGTTTAATATCTAATGACATTTATAAATGTAAATCAGATACTCCTATATATTCTTGTATGCTATCACCTCAAGGCAAATTTCTAGCAGATTTTTTTATAATTCAAGAATCTGATAAATATTTAATTGAAATACATGAAAAATATTTAGAATCTTTTATTGCTAAAATACAAATTTATAAACTTAGATCTAAGATAGATATTATTGAAAATGAAAAGATATGTTCCATTATTTTATTTTCTAAAGAAAATATTCATTTAGATAATATTATAAAATCCTTTGCTGATCCTAGAAATGAAAATATTGGTCATAAAATTTATATTGATAAAAATGAATTAAAAAAAATTAACAATATGAAAACAGAGCCTTATGAAACTTATAAAGAAATATTAATGAAAAATTTAGTTCCAAATTCAACTGATGATTTAATAGTAGATAAATCTTTATTATTAGAAAATAACTTTGATAATTTAAATGCTATTGATTGGGATAAAGGATGTTATGTAGGACAAGAAATAACTGCAAGAATGAAATATAGGGCGCTATTAAAAAAACAAGTTTATTCACTTGAAATAGTTAAAGGTGAAATCAATATTAATGATGACATTATTTTAGATGAAATAAATTATGGCAAAGTCATATCTAAAGTAAATCAATACATACTATGTATGTTAAAAATAGAGTTAGTAGAGAAAACATTAAATAATAAAGAAAATTTTGAAATTAATAATTCTATAATTTTAAAAATTTTATAATTTAAATTCTTTTTTATAAATAATCATTGGTATAATCAATAATATAAATATTATTAATGTTGGAGTAAAAACATTATTTACGCCAAATGAATTGGCGAGTAATCCTAAACTTGCTGGGGCCCCTATAAAAGTTCCATAAACTGCAACTGAAACAATTGTAATACCTACCCCGCTATCAATTCCTTTAATTTTACCAGCCATACTATAGGAAATTGGCACAATTGAAGATCCTCCAATTCCTAATATAGCAAAACCAATAATAGATGAAAATACTGAATTAAAATTGATAAGAATTAATAAGCTCAAAATAGTTAAGGAAAATAATATTGATAAAAAATTAAATACTCCTATTTGATCTCTAATCCGATCTCCATAAAGTCTACCAATAACCATAAAAATATTAAAGCTTATTGTAGCTATCCCAACTTTAAAACCATCTACTTGAATAAAATCTTTCATATAAAGCGCTCCCCACGAGTCAACACTACCTTCAGCCAAAGCATTTGACATTGCAATTACTGCCAGCAATAATAACAAAATAGGCCATATAAAAAAAATATTCTTTTGATCTGAAGAGGGCACTCTTTTGTCTTCCTGTAATTTAAAAGCAAAATAAAGATTAATCGGCAACATAATTATTACATAAATGAGCGTATTAACTAAAATAGAAATTTCTAATTGAAGAAAAATACTTGTAAAAAATGATCCTATTAATACACCCAAGCTCCAAAAAGCATGGAAGCCAGACATCATAGATTTGCCTTCACGAGATTCTATTTTAGATGCTTTAAGATTAATACATATTTCAAAAAGTCCAAAACAAAAACCAAACATAAATGCTAGAATCATAAATGTTACTAAATCTTTTATAAAAGGAACAGGTAACCATAATAGCCACTGAGCAATAACAATATAAATTATAATTTTTTTTGATGAACTCTTTGAAATAAAATAATTTGCACAAAGCATCATTATAATTGATCCTATTGCAAATGTTGCCATGATATAACCTATACCTAAGTAATCAGTTTGAATTTGATCTCTTATGGTTGGAATTCTTATTGTCCAAAGACCAATTGAAAAAGCCATAATAAAAAAAAGCGCTTTGCAGGCAATAATATCATTGATTTTTTTCATAAGATTTTTAAAATTTTATTTGAAATAACTAATAATTGATCAAGTTAATTAAAATAATCCCTATAATAATTTTCTAAACCATCTAAGTTAATTCTTTTTTGCTCCATTGTATCTCTATCTCTTACTGTCACTGACTTATCTTCTAATGTTTCAAAATCTACAGTAATACAAATAGGAGTTCCAATTTCATCATGTCTTCTATAATTTTTTCCAATATTCCCTGAATTTTCTAATACCACTCTCCCTAATCCAAGTTTTTGCAAATTTGATTTAATTTCTTTAGATAAATTAACTAATTCGTCGTTATTCTTTTTAAGAGGAATAACAGCAGCTTTAATCGGCGAAAGATGTGGTTTTAAAGATAAAAGAATTCTTTTATTATCTTTATCAGTATTTTCTTCCTTATAAGCTTCATTTAGTAAAGCGAGAACACCCCTATCAACACCAGCTGAAGGCTCAATCACATATGGTATATACCATTTCTTTTCTTCTAAATTTTGAACGGCCAATTTTGTTGTGGATGAAGAATTTTTCATGACTTTTGACTCAATTTTAAATTCATTTTGATTTTTAGTATGAGATCCTAAGTCAAAATCAGTTCTATTCGCAATACCTTCAAGTTCCTCCTCACCGTGAGGAAATAAATAATTAATATCAACTGTTCTTTTTGAATAATGAGCAAGTTCGCTTTTTTCGACTTCAATTGTTTTTAGATTTTCTTTATTAATTCCTTGATCTACCCACCAATTTATTCTTTTATCTATCCAATATTCATGCCATTTATCATCAGTTCCAGGTACTACAAAAAATTCTAATTCCATTTGTTCAAATTCTCTTACTCTGAAGATAAAATTACGAGGTGTAATTTCATTTCTAAATGCTTTTCCCATTTGAGCAATTCCAAATGGAACAGTCCTAGAAGTAGAGTCTAAAATATTTTTAAAATTAGTAAAAATTTGCTGACATGTTTCTGGTCTTAAATATGCAAAAGAAGAACCATCATCAACTGGTCCAATCGCAGTCTTAAACATTAAATTAAACGGTCTTGGTTCAGTTAAATCTTTTACTTTACAGTCAGACAAAAGCCCTCCTCTTGGGCAATTACTATTTTCTAGTTGATCAGCTCTAAATCTAGATTTACAAATCTTACAATCTACCAATGGATCTGAAAAAGTATCTTCATGACCAGAATGTTTTAAAACAACTGGAGCGCTCAGAATACTTGCATCTAGTCCTTCAGTATCATCACGTTCATAAACCATTGATTTCCACCAAGCTTGTTTAAGATTATTTTTTAGCTCAACACCCATAGGACCATAGTCATAAAGGCCTTTAATACCACCGTAGATATCATTTGATTGAAATAGAAAACCTCGTCTTTTACAAAGAGAAACCAGTTCTTCCATTGTTTTAGCTGCCATCAATTAATCCTTAGGTTTATATTGATTAGTCTTAGGATCTTTTTCCAAATCTACAACTTTCTCATCTTTTTTTGCTTCATAATTATTATTAAAATTAATTTTTTTAAGAAAACGTAAGCCATAAAATACTATCCCAAATACTAAAAGTGTAAGAACTATTTTAGTAATCATAATCCAAATCTAGACCACATTGCTTTTTCTTCAATTTTTTGTAAAATTGTTTCACTATCAATTAACGAAGATGATAATTTTCTTTGAATAAAAGATTTTTTTTGATCTATTAATTTAATTTTGACTTTTTTTCCAAATTTTTGTCTCAAAACGTCATTGATGGATCCAATACCATCTGCCAAACCTAATTCTATTGCTTTGTGACCAACCCAAAATAATCCACTAAAGACTTCATCATAGTTTTCTTCTTTAATTTTATTGCCTCTTCTTGATTTAACATAAGATATAAAATTTTCATGTATTTGCTCTTGAATTTTTTTTAATCGATTTATATCTTCTTCTTTTTCTTCTTTAAATGGATCTAAAAAGCTTTTACTTTTTCCAGAAGTATAAACCCTTCTTTCAATACCTGCTTTTTTTAATAGTTCTACAAATCCAAAACCTGGAGAAATAACTCCAATGGAACCTAAGATTGAGTTAGTATCTACATAAATTTCATCACTCGCGCATGCTAGCCAATATCCTCCTGATGCAGCGACATCTTCTACAAAAGAAAAAACTTTTTTATTTTTTTCTTTTGATTTTTTAATTATTTTATCAGCAATTAAGGATGATTGAGTAGGAGATCCGCCCGGCGAATTAATAATTAAACTTACAGCTGGACTTTTTTTATCTGCAAATAATTTTTCAATTAATTTATCTAAAGTAGATATATTTAAGCCAGATCTCATAAAACCAGCCTGACCAATAACGCCAGATAAACGTAATGTTGGAATATTTATACTCTTGGAAAAAAAAGATTTTAACATAGCTTCTCTTATCAAATCTTATATTGACTAGAAAGCCAATTATTCAATCTTTTTTTATTCAAAATGGACTGTTTTTTTCAAAAAAAACTTGTATCTAATAATATATTATTGATAAGCATTAATAAATATGGCTCAAATCTTAAATTTAAAAAAAACAAATGATGATTTTAATACAGAAATCAGAAAAATGTTGTTGTTATGCCAGGAAGATATTGAATCTACTAATACCTTAATACTTGAAAAATTGGATAGTAATGTCCCTCTTGTTAAAGAAATAGCATCATATTTAGTTCTTTCAGGAGGTAAAAGACTTCGCCCCCTTTTAACTTCATGTAGTTATCATCTTTTAACTAATGATTTAGATAAAAATAAAAAACATATAGGTCTAGCTGCAGCTGTAGAATTTATTCATGCCGCAACTCTTCTTCACGATGATGTAATTGATGAAAGTCAACGAAGAAGAGGTAATCTTAGTGCAAATGAAGTATGGGGAAATAAAACTAGTGTTTTAGTAGGTGATTTTCTATTTAGTCGAGCATTTCAATTAATGGCAAAATATGGAGATATTGGAACTTTAAAAATTTTATCGGACACTAGTGTAGTTATTGCAGAAGGCGAAGTATTAGAATTAAGCAATGATAGAGATCCTACTATCAATGAAGATTTATATTTCAAAGTTATAAATGCCAAGACTGCTTCACTATTTAGTGCTGCATGTCAAGTTGGAGGAATAAGTGCCAATGCAACTAATAAAGAAATTGAATCACTCAAATCTTTTGGTACTAACTTTGGAATGGCATTTCAGCTTATTGACGATGCTATAGACTATGCTTCAGATAAAAATTCTTTAGGAAAAAATATTGGAGATGATTTTAAAGAAGGTAAAATTACATTACCAGTAATTCTTGCCTATATTAGATCTAATAAAAAAGAAAAAGAATTTTGGAAAAGAACAATTATAGAATTAGATCAAAAAGAAAATGATTTCTATGAAGCATTTTTAATTATGACAAAATATAAATGCATTACTGATACTATAGAACGTGCAAAACATTTTGCCAATGTTGCAATAGATAGTTTAGGAATATTTGATGAAAATGAATATAAAAGTGCATTAATGAATTTAATTCATTCAAGTCTTAATCGATTAAGTTAATATTTTTCATAAGATTTTACTTCAACTAAAGTTGATCCAAAAAATTCATTAATTTCTAATTTAATTTCAGATCTTTTATCATTTGTTTGGTAAACTGCTCGCGCAAGGTCAATAAATTTTTGATCGAATATCTTATCTTTTTCACATTTTCGGATATCATCTTCTATCTTCCATAGAGTAGAATTTATTTCTATCAAACTATCTCTAAATTCTTTAACTTTTTTATCGTTAACTGACTCAGATAAAGTTGACTCTAATAAAGATAATTCTTTTTCTATATGTTTGAGCTTATGAACATCTATTATATTGTTCTTTTTAATAATTAAAATTGATATTTTATCTATCAATTCCCCAATGGATATAGGTGTATTAACTAACATGAATTTTTATCTATTATATATATCTTCATATCTAATAATATCTTCTTCATCAAGCTGATCTCCAAACCAAAGTTCTATAACGACAAGGTCCACGGATTGATGATTTGCTAAACGATGCTTAGCTTTTAAGGGAATAAAAATATTTTCGTTTTCCTTACGCTCGAATACATCGTCATTGATTGTTATTTCTGCAATACCCTTTACTACAACCCAATGTTCAGATCTAAATTTATGACTTTGTAATGAAAGTATACCACCTGGCTTAACAATAATTTTTTTAATAGCATAATTATCGCCTGTATGGAGAACTTCATAAGAACCCCAAGGCTTTGAAACAATTGATGTCATAATTGAATAAATGGTATATATTATTATTTTAAATTTCTTATAATTTTTTTATGGTCAAAATAGCTCCTTCTATACTTGCTGCGGACTTATTAGATATTAAAAATGAAGTGATTAATGTAGATGATGCTGGAGCTGAGTTCATTCATATTGATGTAATGGATGGTCATTTTGTTCCAAATCTTTCTTTTGGTTATAATATGGTTAAAACTCTTAGACCTATTACTAAAAAAATTTTAGATGTTCATTTAATGATAAGTCCGGTAGAGCCATTTATTAAAGAATTTATAAATGCGGGATCTGATATTATAAGTTTTCACCCAGAAGCAGATAAAAATACAAAAGAAATTATATCAATAATAAAAAAATCTAATTGCAAAGTTGGAATAGCTGTTCATCCAAATATAAAAATAGAAGAAATAAAAGAGTTTCTTAATGATGTAGATTTAGTCATTATAATGACTGTGAT
>CACJSL010000015.1 GCA_902596065.1 uncultured Alphaproteobacteria bacterium
AAAAATGATCTTCTGTTTAAATTTTTAATTTGTTTTTTTTGATCAAAATATTGCATTATTTTATTAAATCAATTTTGAAAAATATTATAAATAAAGGATAAGATAATACTAAAGATAAAACAAAAAGTTTAATCATAAAAAGTAAATTTATTGGATTACTAAATAAAATAAATGTTAAAAATATTTCAGTAAAAATCATTAATACCTGAAGAAATATTAAAAAAAAATAAATTCTTAAATAATTAAAACTTATGATATATTTTTTAAAAAACTGCAATATTAACAACAGAAATACAAAAGTTAATAGATGGGGCCCTATTTCATTAATCCATAACAAATCTAAACCTAAACCATATAAAAAAAAAATAATATAAAGACTTTTTCTAAAATGATAAATCCCAAGATAAATAATTATAAAGTGAAAAACGCAATATAGAGAATAATATAATATTAATAATTCATTAATTGGGTTTACGACAATAGCAAAAATAACTAGCAAAAGAACATTATAAACTTGAAAGGAAGTTAGATGCAAAAAAGATCGCATCTATTTTGATTTTACAACTTGCAAATAATTAAGATTATTAAAATCAACATAAGGTAAGGCTATATAGTGATCAGTATTAACTTTTATAACTTTGGCCACCAATATATCTCTTGGAAATATTTTTGCATTTCCACTTGTTACTAGTAAATCGCCAAGTCTAGGTAGTTGATTATTTTGAGTGTAACTACTAATTAAAAACTTGCCATCAGCTGAACCCGTAAGCATAGAATAAGAATTATCTGATAATGTTTTTACAGGAACTGAAGATGAGGGATCATTTATTAATAATACTTTTGAATTAAAGTCGGTAGATAATATAGTTTTTCCCACTAGCCCTTTTTCGTTAATAACAGCTAGATCTTTTACAATATTATGATTTAAGCCAGCATTAATAATAACTTGTTTTGTATATAAACCAGGAGTTTGATTTATTACAGAAGCTGTCTTAATAATATCAACCTGATGCGAGGTAGAATTTAATAATTTTTTAAAAACCCTATTTTCTCTTGAGTTTTTTATAGCTAAAGTTTGCCATTTTTTTAAACGTATAATTTCTTCTTTTAATTGTAAATTTTCATTTTCTAAATATTGAATATTTTGAATACGTAAACTTATATTGCTAATAGTTGTAACTGGCGAAGAAATAATTTTTGTTACTGGCAATAAATAATCAACTCCATAACCCTTAATTTTGTCTATAAGAAAATAATCTGTTTTATTGAAAATAATTAAAAAAAAAGTTAATAAAAATAATAAAGGTAATAAAAAACTTGGTATTGATTTTTTTTTAGCAAATGAACTAGTTTTAAATCTCTTAAACATCATTAATCAGAGGCAAAAACATCACTCAGTTTTACTTTTTCTTCAAGTGCTTTTCCTGTTCCCATAACGACGCATAATAAAGGATCTTCTGCTATTGAAACAGGTAAACTTGTTGATCTACGAAGTACTTTATCTAAATTTCCTAGCAAAGAACCTCCTCCAGTTAACATAATACCTCTTTCAACTATATCTGCAGACAATTCTGCCGGAGTTTGTTCTAAAGCTCTCTTAATAGTATCAATAATTTGGGCAACAGGTTCGGCTAAAGCTTCAGCTATTTGTCTTTGTGATATACTAATCTCTTTTGGTAAACCGGTAATTAAATCTCTACCTTTTACATGCATAGTTGTTCCATCTCCGTCATCAGGAGGACATGCTGATCCTATTTCTTTTTTCATTCTTTCTGCTGTTGTTTCACCTATAGCTAATTTATGTGTAGTTCGCATATATTCTACAATTGCATCATCAAATTTATCTCCTGCTGACTTTACAGAAGTGCATAAAACTACTCCACCTAATGATAATACTGCGACTTCAGTTGTTCCACCACCAATATCAACAATCATGGAACCTGTAGGTTCTGCTACTGGAAGGCCTGCACCAATTGCAGCGGCCACCGGCTCTTCAATTAAAAAAACTCTTCTAGCTCCAGCTGCATCAGCAGATTCTCTAATTGCTCTTCTTTCAACATTAGTAGCGCCAGATGGAACGCAAATTACTATTTGCGGATTTGAAAGAGTTCTTCCTTTATGTACTTTTTGAATAAAATGTTTGATCATCTGCTCTGCAACTTCAAAATCAGCAATAACTCCATCTTTCATTGGTCTTATAGCTTCAATTTTACCTGGAGTTCTACCTAACATTTGTTTTGCTTCATTACCCACTGCCAAAACTTGCGTTCTACCGCCCTCTTCAACTTTTGCTACTACAGACGGTTCATTTAATACAACCCCTTCTCCTTTGACATATACGAGAGTGTTCGCTGTACCCAAATCTATTGCCATATCTCTAGAAAACATTCCAAATAACTTATCTAAAACCATCAATATTACCTTTCTTTATACACCTTCAATTTTTAATGCAGAAATTTGTTCATTTTTTGATCGCGTTTTTTTATATATCAATTTATTTAATGCATTTATATATGCTTTAGCTGAAGCCACTATAATATCTGGATCCGATCCTTTTGCTTGAGAAGTTAATTGATCATCTTCTAATCTAACAGTAACTTCACCTTGCGCATCAGTGCCGGCAGTTATTGCGTGAACTTGATATAATTTAAGCTTATAATTAGTATTAGTTAATAATTTAATAGCGTTAAATGTTGCATCAACAGGCCCATTGCCATCGGTTTCAATATCTTTGCTTTTTTCTTCAATTAAAATTGTAAGTTTAGCTTGGTGTTTTTCTAATGATCCAGCATTAACAGTTAGATTAACAAATTTTATTTTTTCATTATATGAAGCAGCTCTATCTCCAACTAAGGCAATTAAATCTTCATCAAAAATTTCTTTTTTTCTATCTGCAAGATCTTTAAATCTTCCAAATAATTCCATCAAAGCGTTGTCTCCTAATTCATATCCTAATTCTTTTAGCTTTTCTGAAAATGCATGTTTACCTGAATGTTTGCCTAGAACTAATGAGGATTCAGTCAGTCCTACTGTTTCTGGAGTCATAATTTCATATGTTTCCGCATTTTTTAACATTCCATCTTGATGAATTCCTGCTTCATGAGCAAAAGCATTTGCGCCTACTATAGCTTTGTTAGGTTGAACAGAAAAACCTGTTATAGATGATACTAGCCTTGATGCTTTAATAATAGATTGAGTTTTAATATCAGTATGAAAAGGAATAAGATCTTTTTTTACTTTTAAAGCCATAACGATTTCTTCTAAAGCAGCATTTCCTGCTCTTTCACCTAATCCATTAACAGTGCATTCAACTTGACGGGCTCCTTCTTGAATTGCAGCTATACTATTAGCAACAGCTAGACCTAAGTCATTATGGGTATGAGTAGATAAAATGGCTTTATCTATATTAGGTACATTATTTTTGACTGATTTAAATATTGAGCCAAACTCAGTAGGTAAAGTATAGCCAACAGTATCAGGAATATTAATTGTAGTAGCTCCACATTTAATGGCTAATTCAATACATTTATATAAAAAATCTAAATTTGATCTTCCTCCGTCTTCACAACTCCATTCAATATTTGGGCATAAATTTCTTGCAAAAGTTACTGTTTGTTTAATCGCTTCTAAAACTTCATTTTCAGATTTCATTAATTTATATTTCATATGAATTGGGCTCGTAGCGATAAAAGTATGAATCCTTGGAGAGTCTGAAAATTTTACAGCTTCCCATGCTCTTTCAATATCAGCTAACTTTGCACGAGCTAATCCAGCAATAGTTGGTCCTTTGATATTTTTACTAATTTCAGAAACAGCCTCAAAGTCTCCATTAGAAGCTATTGGAAAACCAGCTTCAATAATATCAACTTTTAAATCTGCTAAAACTTCAGCTATTTGAATTTTTTCTTCTAAATTCATTGAAGCACCTGGAGATTGTTCACCATCTCTCAAAGTAGTATCAAAAATGTAAATTTTTTCAGTCATAATTAATCAATTTATACACTAATAATCATATTAATTCTTACTTTTATCAACCATTTTTCCTTCAGCTATCCAAGGCATTAGTGTTCTTAATTTTTCACCAATTTTTTCGATAGGATGTTCAGCATGCTTTTTTCTCATTGTAGTAAACTTAGTTTGACCAGCTCTATGTTCTTCCATCCATTCTTTAGCAAATTGACCAGATTGTATTTCTGATAAGATTTTTTTCATTTCCTTTTTAGTTTCATCAGTAATTAATCTTGGACCTCTAGAATAATCACCATATTCAGCTGTATTGGAAATAGAATATCGCATGTTGGCCATACCACCCTCATAAAGAAGATCTACGATTAACTTAACCTCATGAAGACATTCAAAATACGCCATTTCTGGGGCATAACCTGCATCCACTAAAGTTTCATAACCAGCTATAATTAAATGAGTTAAACCTCCACATAAAACTGATTGTTCTCCAAATAAGTCAGTTTCACATTCTTCTTTAAAAGTTGTTTCTATTATTCCAGCTCTGCCACCACCTATTGCTGATGAGTAAGCTATTGCAATTTCAAGAGCATTTCCAGAAGGATTTTGATTAACTGCAACAAGACATGGGACTCCGGCACCTCTAACATATTCTGCTCTAACTGTATGACCTGGGCCTTTTGGAGCCATCATAATTACATCTATGTTAGCATTGGGTTTGATTAAATCAAAATGTATATTTAATCCATGTGCAAAAGCTAAGGCTGTGCCATCCTTTATATTGCCAGCAATTTCATTATTATAAATCTCTGATTGTAATTCATCAGGAGTTAACATCATAATGATATCTGCCCATGAAGCAGATTCAGAAGGCGTCATTACTTTAAATCCAGCATTCTCAGCCTTTTTTCTAGATGGTGAACTTTCTCTTAAAGCAATAGCTACATCTTCAATACCAGAATCTCTTAAATTCATAGCATGAGCATGTCCTTGACTACCATATCCTACAATAACAATCTTTTTATCTTTAATTAAATTAATATCTGCATCTCTATCATAATAAACTCTCATTATTCTTCCTCCTCATTTTTTTGTGTTGAAGAAATAGCAACAGGACCACTTCTTACTATCTCTATATCTGTAATTTTACTTATGTCTTTTATAAAAGTATCAATTCTTTGTGAAGTTCCTGCTATTTCAAAAATAATAGTATTATTCTCATTTTCAATCTTTCTAGCTCTATATAAGTCACATATTTGAAAGGCATCTTTTTTATTTTTTTCATTAATAAACATATTTACTAATGCAACTTCTGCTTCAACAGAACTGTCTTCTTTATCTAAATTTGAAACACTATGAACAGGTACAATTCTCATTAATTGACTTTGTATTTGGTATATTACCTCTTTTGTACCATGAGTAACAATAGTTATTCTTGATAAATTTTTATTGTTAACTTCAGCTACATTTAGACTATCAATATTATATCCTCTTCCTGAAAACATACCAACTACTCTTGCTAACACCCCTGGTTCATTATCAACTAAAATAGTCAATATATGTCGATTAATATCTTCAACTTGTTTTGGAGAGTCGTAAACTGATTTATTCATTATACTAATACCTTTCCTTTTTCAGCAGATGTTTCATCTTGCTTCTGGTACTTATTTAATAACATTTCATTATGTGCAGATCCGCTTTGAATCATAGGAAAGCAATTTTCTTCTTTGTCTACCCATATATCAGCAATAACTGTTTCTTTAGAAGAAATCATTTGTAAAATAACATCATCAAGTTCTTTAACATTTTTAGCTCTTAAACCTTTAGCTTTAAAACTTTCAGCAAGCTTTACAAAATCAGGTAAACTATCTGTATAGCTCTCTGAATATCTACCTCCATGCAATAATTCTTGCCATTGTCTAACCATGCCCATGTATTCATTATTTAAAATAAAAATTTTAACTGGTAGTCGATGCTGTACTGCAGTGCTCATTTCTTGAATATTCATTAAAATTGAAGCATCTCCAGCTATATCTATAACTAAAGAGTCAGGGTTAGCTATTTGTGCTCCTATTGCAGCTGGAAAACCATAACCCATAGTACCTAAACCTCCAGATGTTAGCCATCTATTAGGTTTCTCAAATTTGTAGTATTGGGCAGCCCACATTTGATGTTGGCCAACTTCTGTTGTAATAAAAGTTTTCTTATCTTTTGTCAGTTCATATAATCTTTTTATAGCATGCTGTGGTTTAATTGATCTTTCGCCTTGATTATAATTTAAACAATCAACTTTTTTCCACTCTTCTATTTTATTCCACCATTTTATTAAATCTTCTTTTTGACTTTTATAATTATTATTTTTCCAGGATGAAAAAATTTGATTCATAACAGATTCAATATCACCAATAATAGGAACATCTATTTTTATAGTTTTATTAATATTGCTAGGATCTATATCAATGTGTATTTTTTTTGAATTAGGAGCAAAAGCATCAAGCCTACCAGTAACTCTATCATCAAATCTAGCTCCGATATTAACCATTACATCACATTCATGCATAGCCATATTAGCTTCATACATTCCATGCATTCCCAACATTCCCAAAGAATATTTATTTCTAGCTCCTATTACACCAAGTCCCATTAGAGTCATTGTCGCAGGAGCTTTTGTTTCCTCAACAAATTTTGTAACTAGTTTTGAAGCTTTTGGACCAGAATTTATACATCCTCCACCAATATAAAATATTGGCTTTTTTGCATTTGCTATTAATTTTGTTGCTTCTTCTATGTTTTGATCATTAGCTTTAATTTTTGGTTCAAACAATCTATGAGAATCAATCTTTGTTTCTTTAGAACTTTGATAACTACCTTTTGCAAATTGAACATCTTTTGGAATATCAATTAAAACAGGTCCAGGTCTACCATTTGCCGCAATAGAAAAAGCCTCATGAAAAACTGAAGAAAGTGTATTTACATCTTTTACTAAATAATTATGTTTAGTACAAGGTCTGGTAATTCCAGTAGTATCGCATTCTTGAAATGCATCACTTCCAATTAAATGTTGAGGTACCTGACCAGTAATGCAAACAATAGGAATACTATCCATCATAGAGTCAGTTAATCCTGTAACTACGTTTGTAGCTCCAGGACCCGAAGTCACTAAAACAACTCCGATTTTTCCTGATGATCTAGCATATCCTTCAGCAGCATGAATAGCGCCTGCTTCTTGCCTAACTAAAATATGACGGATTGAATTTTGTTTAAATAAACTATCGTAAATAGGCAATACCGCTCCTCCCGGATAACCAAATACAACTTCAACTCCTTGCTCCGTCAAAGATTTAAGTACAATTTCAGCGCCTGTAACATTATCTGTCATTTCCATGCCCTCTTAGGCTGTGGATAAAACAAAATCAATAAATTAGTTAATTTTAGCCTATATTTTGATCAATTTTTCATCAATTTCATTTGGAAATTGATCAAAAACCTTATTTATAGATAATCTTGAAGACCTCCACCAAGTTAGCTGACGTTTAGCATAATTACGTGTTACTTGCTGACTTTTTTTAATACATTCTTCAAGATCTATTTTTCCACATAAATAATTTGTAATCTCAGGTACACCGTGAGCTTTCATTATAGGTAAAGAAACATCTAGATTAAGTGAAATTAATTTTTCAACTTCTTCTATAGCACCTTCATTTATCATTGTATCAAAACGAGAATTAATTTTTTTATAAATTTCATCTCGCGGAGGAATAAACAAAAAAATTTTATTAGAAAAATTTTTAAGAAAAATTTTATTCTTTTTATTTATCCAATAACTATATTTTTTTCCAGTAGATTGATAGACTTCCCATACTCTTCTCATTCTTGAAGAATCTTGTAAAGAGATTTTAGATAAAGATTCAGAATCAAACTTATTAATAATTTCTGTAAATTTTTTAGTACCAATTTCATTCAACAAAGATAAAGAATCATTTTTATACTTTTCTGGAATTGGAGGGATAGGGATGAGTCCATTTAAAAGTGAATCAATATACATCCCAGACCCTCCTACTATAATTGAAGGGAAATTATTATTTTCATTATTTTTTATAATCTTTAAAACATCATTACACCAATTTGATACATTGTATCTAACTGCAGCATCTACGTAACCATATAATTCATGTTTTATTTCTATTAGATCTTTTTTTGATGGTCTTGCAGTTAGTATATTTAGATTTGAATATACTTGCATACTATCTGCATTTATAATTACTCCATTAATTTTTTTTGCAAGACGAATTGCTAAAGATGACTTACCTATACAAGTGGGTCCTGCAATAAAATAAAGAGTCTGGTTTAAATTATTTAACAAATTTAATAGTTATCCAGAGTGATTGATCTTCTCTTTGTATTTTTAATAATAGAGAACCTCTTCCAGTTTTTTCAATATCATTAATTAAATCTATAAATTCTTTAGAATTATTTACTACTTCTCGATTTACTTCTTTAATTATATCTCCTTCTTGAAGGTTTGAATTTGCATTTATACTAACAACTATAACACCAAAATTTTCTTTGCTGTCCTTAATAGATAGATCTAAATTTTTTAAAGTAAATATTTCTTTATCTATTTCTTTATTGTTTTTTTCTCTCTCTACAAAGCTTTCTTCAGGTAATTCTCCTAGTTTAACTTCAATAGAAATAGTTTTATTTTTTCTCCATAATTCAACAACAGCTATAGAGCCCACATCTGACTCAGCTACAACTCTTGGCAGATCTGTCATTTTATTAATTTGAATATTGTTAAATTTTAAAATAACGTCTCCTTCTTGAAGACCCGCTTTTTTTGATGGTCCATTTGGGTTAATATTAGATATAAATGCACCTTTTTCATTGGGAAGACCTAAACTTTCTGCTATCTCTTTAGAAACTGGTGTTATTTGAACTCCTAACCATCCTCTTTTTGTTCTGCCAAATTCCTTAAGTTGTTTCACGATTTTAAGTGCACTATTTGAGGGTATTGCAAAACCTAAGCCTATACTTCCTCCTGTTTGAGAAATAATAGCAGTATTAATGCCGATAACTTCTCCATTAATATTAAATAAAGGCCCACCTGAGTTACCTCTGTTAATAGATGCATCAGTTTGTAAAAATTTCACATAAGGACCATTGCCTATATCTCTAGAAATAGCTGAAATTATGCCTGCAGTAACTGTTCCTCCAAGTCCAAGTGGGTTTCCAATTGCAATAGACCAATCTCCTACTCTTATAGTGTCAGAATCACCCCATTTAACAGCATTTAAACTTTCATTACCTGGATCAATTTTTAAAACTGCTAAATCTGCCTTTGGATCTCTGCCAAGCAAAGTAGCTTTGTATTCATTTTGATTGTGTAGGATAACTGTAATCTCATCTGCACCCTCAATTACGTGACTGTTAGTTACAATAATCCCTGAATTATCTACAATAAAACCTGAACCCAAACCTATCATAGGACGTTGTTTTGGAGAACTCGGTCTTTCATTATCAAAATATTCTTTGAAAAATTCATCAAAAGGTGATCCTTCAGGAAAACGAGGTATAGGCTGATTATTTTTATTCTCAACAATTGTAGTAGATGCAATACTAACAACTGCAGGTAATAATTCTTCAACTAAATCTGCAAAACTATCTGGTGTAGCTTTAAGATTAAAACTAAAAATAAAGAAATTTATAAAAAAGATAAAACTTAAAAAATATTTTTTCTTCATACTATCAATTTTTATGTTTTATAAAATTTTAAAGTGAAATAAATAAGAAACAAACCTGATATAATTAAGATAGTCGAGAAATTACGTATTTTTTCTGCTTTTATGTCCTTAATCATTTCAAACATTGCTTTAATTTTTTTTGCAAAAAAGAAATAAACTAATCCTTCAAATAACAAAACAAAACCTATTCCAAAAAGAAATAATTCAAGCATTAATTGTCAGATTCTATTTCCCCAAAAAACTTTTCACAAACCTGGCCAGGAACTATAACCATTGACATATCTGTGTCTCCAAATGTTTCTTTGCAAGCTTGCATAGTTCTTAAAAAATCAAAAAATTCTTGATCTAAACCGTAAGCATCACCTAAAATTTTATTTTTAAGCGCATCTCCTTCACCTCTTAGAATTGAAGAAGTTCTTTCTGCCTCAGCTATTATGACTGTTTGTTGCCTATCAGCTGACGCTCTGATTTCTTTTGAACGTTCTTCACCTTCAGCTCTAAGTAAATTTGCTTCTTTATCTCTTTCTGATCTCATTCTTTGATAAACATTATTTGATACTTGTTCTGTTAAATCTGTTCTGCCAATTCTAATATCTATTATCTGAACACCAAAACTTTTTTCTTCATTTTTAATTATATCTTGAATTGAACCCATTATTGTTGCCCTATCCTCACTTAATAAAGAAGCAAGAGAATATTGAGCTATTACACCCCTAACAGCAGCATTTATAATTCTGCCAAATCTATCTGAAAAAGTAGCTTCATTTCTAACTGTTTGAAAAAACTTCAGAGGATCAACAATCTTATACCTAGCAAATGAATCAACTATAATTCTTTTTTGATCTGATAAAATCATTTCCTCAGGTTGAGGGTCAAGATTCAACATTCTTGAATCTAAAAAAACTGCATCTTGAATAAATGGAATTTTAAATTGCAAACCAGGCTTTGAAATAACTTGTCTAGGTTCGCCAAATTGAAGAACAATTGCTTGTTTTGTCTCATTAACAATGAAAAAAGCACCTGTAAAAGTAAGAAAAGCTATAAAAAAAACTAATACAATTATGATATTTCTTGGTTTAAAATTCATCAGTTATTAACCTTATTTTTTTTTAATTCATTTAAAGGCAGATAAGGAACAACTCCTTGACCATTTCCTGAATCATCTAATATAATTTTATTTGGGCCTTCCAAAACTTCTCCTAAAGTTTCTAATAATATTCTTCGTTTAGTTACTTCTGGAGCTTCAATATAACTATTATAAACATCAATAAAGTTTTGCGCCACACCTTCAGCTTGTTTCATAACTTGTTCTTTATAAGCGCGGGCTTCTTCAATTAATTTTGCTGCTTCACCTCGAGCATTAGGAACTATTTTATTAAGATAGGAATTAGCTTCGTTTACCAACCTTTCTTTATCTTGCCTCGCTCTTTGAACTTCATCAAATGCATCAATAACTTGATCTGGAGGATCAACACTTTGTAATTGTATAGATTGAATCAGTATACCACTCTCATAACTATCTAAAATATCTTGTAATAAATTTCTTACATCCTGTTCTACTTCCTGCCTGCCTTCAGTTAAAAGAAATTGTAAATCTCTTTGTCCAACTATTTCTCTCATGACACTTTCTGCCATATCTTTTACCGTTAATTCAGGGTTACGAAGTTTAAATAGAAAGTTTCCAGCATCTTTAATTTTATATAATACTGTAAACCTTGTATCTGCAATATTTTGATCACCAGTCAACATTAAACTTTCTTCAACAACTTTTCTTTCAGCATTTGTGTTTGAAGAAAAACCTAAATCAGAAGCAGATCTAAAACCTACATTAATTTTTCTAATAACTTCAACTTTTGGAGTAATAGTTTGGCCTATTGGTGTAGGAAAAAAATAATGCAATCCAGGCTGAGTTGTATTTTGATTCCATTTACCAAATAACAATTCAATTCCCTGTTCATCTGGCTCAACTCTATAAAATCCAGTTGCAAGCCATATTAATAGGGCTACTAAAAATAAAAGAGAAAGATTTCTAGGACCACCAATTTTAAATCCACTAAACTTTTCTCTAGCCTTTTTAATTGAATCCTCAAAATCCATGTTATTAGAGCCACCGCCAGAGCCCCATGGATTATTTCCACCGCCAGAGCCCCAAGGGTTATTTTCGTTATTATATTTGTTATATTTCATTAGAAACACTTAAATTCGATATATTTCATTCTATTACCATTTAATTCTATATTATCTACCTATATTTGTTTAAAAATAGAAAATTCAAGTATGTCAGAACAATTAAAAGCAACCATTTTTGAAAAATTAAAAAAATTACAAGATCCTGTTTCAAAAATGCCGCTAGATCAAAGAAATCCTAATTTATCAATAGTAATAGAAAATGAAAAAGCCTTGATCACACTAATTATCGATCCAAATCAAAAAGACAAATTTGATAATTTCAGTATTGATATAAAAAATAGCTTAAAAAATATAATTAATTTACAATCTGTAAACGTTGTATTTACTGCAGAGCAAAAAATTAAAACATCAAATCTCTCTAGTCCAAAATTTAATATTAATGCTAAAAATATCATAGCAATTGCAAGTGGTAAAGGTGGAGTAGGAAAATCAACTTTTACAGTTAATCTAGCAGCTGCATTGAAAATAGCTGGTAATAAAATAGGAATTTTAGATGCAGATATTTATGGGCCTAGTGTACCAAGAATGATGGGTATATCTGATAAACCAAAAGCTAATGAAAATAATAAACTCATTCCTCTTATTAGTAATGATATTAAATGTATGTCTATTGGTTTTTTAGTAGGAGTAGATACACCAACTATTTGGAGAGGGCCAATGGTAATGAAAGCTCTTGAACAAATGTATAATGGGGTTGAATGGGGTGAGTTAGATTATTTACTTATCGATCTTCCACCAGGTACAGGAGATGCACAACTTACTCTTGCTCAAAATTCAAAATTAACAGGATCTATTATAATATCTACACCTCAAGATGTAGCATTAATAGATGCAAGAAAAGGAATTAATATGTTTAATAAAGTGGGAGTAGATATTTTAGGTATTGTTGAAAATATGAGTTATTTTATTTGCTCTAATTGCAATGAAAAACATGAAATATTTTCTCATGGAGGTGTAAAAGAAGAATCAAACAAACTAAATGTAGATTTTTTAGGAGAATTGCCGTTAGATAAAGATTTACGCATAGGTTCTGATGAAGGTAATCCAATTTGTATTTCTAATCCAAAAAGTGAAATTGCTAAAAAATATTTTGAAATTGCAGATAAAATTAATTTACGTTTTAAATAATTAAATATTCATCTTTGCTTTTATTGTTGGATATGGCTCATAATTTTCTAAAGTAAAATCTCTTACAGAATAATCGAATATATTTTTTTTATTAAAAACCAAATTTGGTAAGTTTTTTGGCTGTCTTGAAATTTGTTCTTTCACAGCTTCAAAGTGTTCATGGTATATATGATAATCTCCTAAAGTAAGAATAAATTCTCCAACTTCCAACGAACATTCAGCTGCAAGTAAATGAAGAAATAAGCTATAACTCGCTATATTAAAAGGAACTCCTAAAAACATATCACAAGATCGTTGATATAATTGACAGCTAATCTTATTTTTAGAAATATAAAATTGAGAAAAAGCATGACAAGGAGGTAAGGACATTAAATGAATTTCAGCCGGATTCCATGCAGTTAAAATATGTCTTCTTCCATTTGGATCTGACTTAATTCCTTTAATAAGATTTTTAACTTGATCTACACCATTAAAATCTCTCCACTGCACTCCATAAATTCTTCCAACATCTCCTTCAAACTTAGCTTTATCTTTCCAATAATTTGAATTGGCATTCTGTGTCCAAATAGTTTTTTTATCTTGCAAATTTTCTCTTTTATCTTCATATAATATTTCAGCAAGACGTCTTTCATCATCTGATCCTTCAAGAAACCACAGAAGTTCTGAAACAACTGATTTCCATGCAAGTTTTTTTGTTGTCATAGCAGGAAAGCCATTTTGTAAATCAAATCTCATTTGAAAACCAAAATTTTTTCTAACTTTTCCAGCTCTACTTTCAACATCAGAACCATTTTCAAAACAATATTTAAGAGCTTCAATATACTGTTTCATGTATTATAAATTTTTTGTTTTTTTTTCATAGATTGAATTTTTTAACCAAACCTTAAAAATACAACTATCATCAATAGCTGGAGCTGATCTGAAAACTTTCATTTTATTGATTATTATATTTTTATCTAGTTTTTTGTCACAATTATAAGCTCCTTTAATATGCGTTATGAGAAATATGTCTATAATATCAAAAACTTGAAATATTAAGTTTGCTCCTCCAATTATAAATACATCCTTATTTTTTAAAAAATCTTTATTTTCATATTCTGTATTTATATTTTTTATATTCTTGATTAAATCTCCTGAAATATATCGATCAGCTCCTGGATATAAATCAGCTGACTTTGATGTAACTAAAATATTTATTCTATTTTTTAATGGAGTCGGCATAAATGGATCATCCCAAGTTAAGCGACCCATTACTACTACATTATTTTTAGTAGTTTCTTTGAAATGCTGAAGGTCTTCAGTGTTTTTTGGCCAGGGCATAGTACCATTTTTACTAAATCCCCATTCTTCATCTACCGCCATTATTGCTTTTATCATAAATATATAGATATTAATTTCTTACATTATTTCATTATAAATTGTCTTAGACAATCAATAATTAGTATCTTTTTGTTAGCATAGTACACAATCCTTTCTTGTTGCTTATCTTTGGTTTATATAGGTAATGTTGGTTTACCAACTATAGTGATAAACGCTTTATGTAATAGGTTGTGCGGACCCGGGGGCGGTACCCGGCGCCTCCACCATAAAAATTTGGGGGCGAAATAGGTTTGACGTTGACTAAAAGATAAAGACTTTACTCGGTATTGTACCACCGTTATCGGACTATTTTTATAAATGCTAACGATAATAGATTAGCTATCGCTGCCTAGTTTCTAGGCAAGCGCGGTCAGGGGCGCCGGGCAACAGAACGCCCCATTATTTTAATTTCCCGTTGCTTCCTGTTGTTTTTATAAGTTAACTTTCATAAGTTTATGTTAAACTAATATTAAATAAACTAAATAATTATAAAGAAAGGAAAAATTATGGAAAAAGGAATGCTTGTATTGGCAAAATTTAAATCTGCAGACGGAACGTTTGAAAAATTCATGGGATGGATGCAGTCTGATGAAGGAATGGGTGTAAGAAAAAGTATCGCTCATGTTGAAAAAACAGTTCCTGCAGTAGCACCAGATAAAAGTTACATTATGTTTAAACTCTCTGTTCATAACGAAGAAGGTTTAAAAGAATTGGCTTCAGGTAATAATCAGATAGCAAAACCTATTTGGGATGAATGTATTGAAAGTATTCAAATGTGGGAATTAAGTTCAGTTAATATTTAATTTTAAACTTAACATAAAATGTTTGGGTCAATAGGCAACAGAACGCCCTATTCTAATTCTTATATTTAATACAAATTAAAATATCATTAAATAAAATCTTATTAGGATAAATTTCTTTTATCTCTTTAATTCCTTTATTTAGTTGATTTTTATTTATATTGGAAAGGCATGAGATGTATCTCTGTCTTAACATTTGAATATATTTATTTTTAGTTATTGAGACTTTAAATATAAATTTATCAATATTATAATTTTTTAATATCTTACAGGTAGATTTAATCATTATGGAATCTCTTTTTAATCCCTTATTCAGTTTTTGTTTCATTACCTTAAAGCACGGTATCTCATTATTTAAAGTGTTTAAAGAAAGTATAATTAAGACACCATTTTTCTTTAAATTATTTTTACAAACTTTTATTAATTTAGATCTCTTATCCTTATTAAAAAAATGAAGTGTTTGCTTAATCATTATTAAATCAAATTTTATTTGATTAGTTTTAAAGAATTTAAATATATCTTCATTTCTAAAATCTATGCTTTTATCAACATCCTTATGAACTATTGGATCAATTCCAATTGGTTTATTAATTAGTTTAATCTTCCTAGATATAGAGCCAAAAATTTTACCTCTGCCACACCCAATATCTAATATTTGTGAATTTTGATTAAGTTTTTTCTTCTTAAGTAAAAAAGTATTAAATGAATTAATATATGCCAAAGAAGATAACCAAGTTTTATTATCCCAGTTTTTTAAATTTCTTATTTTGTTTTTCATTAATTAATTTTAATAATATATAAATAAATAGATTGTTGTATTATGAAAAGATTATTTTTACTCTTCACTTCTCTTCTTATAATCGTTTCGTGTACTCAAAAATCATCACAATATTATGATGAAGTTCTATACAACATTATTCGAAACACAGCCAATGGAACCTTGTCAGCAAATGGTCGGAAAGAAATCGTCACTAATGAATTATCTCGTTTATCCTATGAAAATGCTCTTCGAGCGTTAGAGGATTTACCAATCCTTGAACCTAGAGTATTAAAAGGTATAAAAAGCGATATTAGGCAAAAGATTGATGAACAATATAAAAAATCCCTACTAAAAGAATACAATAATTAAAATATTTCTTTAGGTAATTTTTACATGATTTGTTTTATCTTCATTATATATTATTCACTTAAACCTTTTAAATGAAAATTAAAGCTCTCAGATAGAGCAGTAAGATCATACCCACCCTCAAGAAAAGAGATTATCTTTCCTTGGGAATGAATATGTGAAATTTCGACAATCTTTTTTGTAATTGCATAGAAATGTTCTGACTCTAAATTTATTTGCGCCAAAGGATCTCTTTTATGAGCATCAAATCCAGCAGAAATGATAATTATTTCAGGTTTAAATTTTTCTATCCTACACAATATTTTGTTATCAAATATCCTAATAAAATCTTCTCCACTAGTTCCTGCATTAATAGGGGCATTATAAATATTTCCAACTCCAGTTTCTTCTTCAAGTCCAGTGCCAGGAAATAATGGGTGTTGATGTATAGATCCATAAGCAACACTCTCATCTTTATAAAATATTTCTTGAGATCCATTACCGTGATGAACGTCAAAATCAATAATGGCAATTTTATTAATATTATATTTTTTTTGTAAATATCTAGCAGTGACAGCAGCATTATTAATAAAACAAAAACCATTAGCTCTTATTGTCTCTGCATGATGTCCTGGAGGTCTTACTAGACAAAAAATTCTTTTTTTATCATCCTTGATAAGGCTATCTGCACCAGCAATACCTGCTCCACAAGCTCTTAAGATTGCATTTTTACTATATTTACATAAATAAGTATCAGCATAAGGTTCATTTTCTACACCTTTTAAACCATCATTTGGAATTAGAGAAAAAATATTATTTATATAGTTTTTAGGGTGCACTAAAGCTACAGTATCCAAATCAGCCAATGGTGCATTTTTAAATGTAATTTTAATATTCTCAATTTTTTTAATAGTTTTTAAAACTACTTCTAATCTCTCTTTTCTTTCAGGATGGTTGATGCCATTATTTTTAAGTAAACAATCTGTATGAAAATATGTAATTATTTCTTTCATAAATTTTGAATATAAGTATTAATTATAATGTTTCATTATAATATGTTTATTTAATATGAAAATTATTCAAAAATACTTAAAAAAAATATGATTAATGTTTTTAAAGACATACTTTTAAGTGTTGAAAAAAACGGATTTCAAGAAGGTCACCATCTATATGTAAATATTGATACCCAAAACAAAAAAGTTATAATTCCAAAATGGTTAAAAGATAAATATCCTTCAGAATTAACAATAATTATACAGTACGAATTTTGGAATCTAAAAGTTAAAAATCAAGAATTTTCTATAGGTCTTTCTTTTAATGACATAAAAGCTAATTTAACTATCCCCTATGATAGTATAATTTCATTTGCTGATCCTTATGCTAACTTTGGATTAAAATTATTACAAAATCGTAATAAAGAAAAAGACAAATTAAAAAAGAAATCTGTAAAAAATCAAACAGAAAACATGGATAGTAATATTGTTGATTTCAATAAATACAAAAAAAATTAATTTAAATAATTTGCATCTTGTAATTTTCCTGAAGAAAAATTAATAATAAAAGGACTTCCAGTAGGTAATTCAATTTTAGAAATTTCTTCAGGTTTATAAAGACCGATTTTAATCATAGTAGCTCGTAAAGAATTTCCATGGGCAACAATAATGACATTTTTGTCATTAAATAAATGAGGCTGTATAAATTTTTCAAAATATGGCCCTACTCTATCAACTACATTTTTTAAACTTTCACCTCCAGGAGGTGAAACATCATAAGATCTTCTCCAAATATGTACTTGATCTTTCCCAAACTTCTGGGAAGTTTCTTCTTTATTTAATCCTACTAAGTCACCATAATCTCTTTCATTAAGATTTTGACTTTTTGTCATAATTAGCTGATTATTATTCCACAAATGAACAAAATCTTTTTTTTTAAGTGCTAATTCCGCAGTTTTATTAGCTCTTTGTAATATGCTACTAAAAATAATGTCAATTTTGATATTATTTTCTGTAATTAATAAACCTGCTTTATTTGCTTCTTCAATCCCTTTTGTAGTTAAGGGTACATCTTTCCATCCAGTAAAACGATTTTCTAGATTCCATTGACTTTGTCCATGTCTAAGAAGAATTAAGCTATTCATATAAGATTTGTTTTTAAAGTTTGTTATACTTTGTGTTATACAAAAAAATAATTAAAATTATATAAAAAATGAAAAAAAAATTTAGAATAGAAAAAGACAGCATAGGTAATAAAAAAATAGAAAATTGTTATTTATGGGGAGCCCAAACTCAAAGATCACTTGAAAATTTTGATATTGGAAGAGAAAAAATACCTAATGAAATCATAGTTGCGATAGGATACCAAAAAAAAGCAGCAGCATTGACTAATATACAGCTTGGTAAATTAGACAGCAAAATAGGAAAAGCAATAATTGCTGCATGTGATCAAATAATAAGTTCTAATTTAAACAACCAATTTCCACTTTCTGTATGGCAAACAGGATCTGGGACACAAACAAATATGAATGCCAATGAAGTGATAAGTAATTATGCAATTAAAAAACTTAAAGGTAAAATAGGCACTAAAATACCTGTTCATCCAAATGATCATGTAAATTTGTCTCAATCATCAAATGATACATTCCCAACAGTTATGCATATAGCAGGTAATGAAATTATAGAAAAAAAATTAATTCATTCATTAAAAAAAATTAAAAAAGTATTAAGTAGTAAAACAAAAATTTATAAAAATATTATAAAAATTGGACGTACTCATACTCAAGATGCTACACCTATTACTTTGGGACAGGTATTTTCAGGTTATTTAGAGCAAATAAAAAATAATGAAAAAAGAATATTAGAAGCAAAAAAAGAACTACAATTTATAGTACAAGGTGGAACGGCTGTAGGAACTGGAATTAATTCTCCAAAGAATTTTGACAAACATTTTTGTAAAAATTTATCTAAAATTACAAAAAGTAAATATCAACCCGCTTCAAATAAATTTGCAGGAATAGCCGCACATGATTCCTTGGTTAATTTATCTAGTGCCCTTAATAGTCTTGCTACATCACTTTTTAAAATTTCAAATGATTTAAGATTTTTAGCTTCAGGACCAAGAGCTGGAATAGGCGAAATTACTTTGCCTGCAAATGAACCTGGATCTTCAATTATGCCAGGTAAAGTCAATCCAACTCAAATTGAGGCATTATCTATGGTTTGTTTACAAGTTATGGGTAATAATTTAACAACATCAATAGCTGGTTCTCAAGGTCATTTTGAATTGAATACTTTTAAACCAGTAATAATTTACAATATCATTCAATCTTTAAATTTATTATCAGACTCAATGAATAGTTTTGTAGAAAA
>CACJSL010000016.1 GCA_902596065.1 uncultured Alphaproteobacteria bacterium
GATTTATAATTATTTGTATGAATTTGGCTAAAATTATAAAAAATAAGTATACATGGATTATTATTATCGGTGTATTTTTAGCCTATCAAATAATACCTGAACTTCTAACTTATGAGCCTATGGCTGATGGTCCAAACACCATATCTGAAAAAAATATTAAAGCTGCTTCTGAAACTGGTGGGAAATCACAGTAATATTAACTAGCTTCTCTCTCATACAATTTTAAATTAATTATTCCAAAAATAACCAAGATTAAACATCCTAATAAAGTAAATTTATCAGGAATTTCACTAAAAAAAATATATCCATACAAAGTGTACCATATCATCTGCAAATAAAAGAAAGGGGCAATAACTGAAGCTTTAGTCGCAGAAAAAGCCTTGATCATAAAATACTCTGCTAGGGCTGCAAAAATTCCTAGCAAAGAAAGCATAATAAATAAATTTATATTAATAATACTATCAAAATAAAAAGGAATAAAACAAGAAGAAAAAACAAAACATACTAAAGAAGAAATCATCAGCATATTAAAAGCACCATCATTTCTAAGAAATCTTGATAAAATTTGAAATAATGACCAAAAGATTGCTGCAAATAGAACAAATAAAAATGCAAAATTAAATTCAATAATTCCAGGCCTTGTTATTACCAAAACACCAGAGAAGCCAAGAACAATAACTAACCATCTCTTAATTGAAACTTTTTCTTTCAATAATAAAAAACCAAAGATTGCTACAATAAATGGGGAAACAAAACTTAAGGAAGCCGCTACACTCATTTCTAAGTTTTTTAAACCAAAAAAATATAGAATTGTTGCTGTAGAATAACAACATCCTCTAAAAATTTGTACAGGATAATTATCAGATTTAAAATAATTTTTTTTACTTTTTATATGAAGAAAAGCAAACACAACTAATAATTGAGTTATACTTTTAATCCAAATAATAAAAAAAATGTTATAATAGGAGCTAAGATATTTAACTTGAACATCTTGAGTTGAAAAGAAAAAAACAGATAGGAGCATAAATATTACTCCTGAATGAGTATGAGATCTTATCATCTATTTATAAATTATATACGGTAAAACTTTTCTGAATTTTTATAAAAAAGTTTTTCCTTTTCATCTGTTGAAAAATCATTAGTTATTTCAAAATAGGATGTCCAAACTTTTTCATAACTACTAAACAATCTATCAACAGGAAAATTAGAAGCAAAAATACATCTATCCACTCCAAAAATATCAATACAATCCAAGACTAATGGCCTGATACTCTCAGTTGTCCATTGTTGATCAAACATACCTAAACCCGATATTTTCATTACTATATTATCTAGTGAAGCTAAAAGTTTTAAACCATTTCGCCAATGATCTAAATATTCAGAGTCTCTTTGTCTTGGTGTACCTGCATGGTCAATTATATTCAATATATTAGGATGTAACTTAATTAAATCAAAAGCATATTGATATTGATTCCAATACAAGTGTAAATCAAAAGACAGATTGTATTTTTCTAATAGAGAATAATTATTTTTCCATGTGTTATTTAGCAAAACTTCACTAGGTGCAAAACAATGAGTAGGATCTTTCGAGTCATAATTTAATAAATATCTTAAACCTCTCGTATTCTTAAAAGAACAGTGTTGTTCAATTTCAGATTCAATATTTTCATTTAATAAATCTGAATACACGACAAAAGCTTGAGGAAATTCATTTTTATCTGCAAGCGATTGAAGCCACTCAGTTTCTTCAACAGCACTATCTTTGCCTCCTCCACATTGAACATGTACAGATTTAAACAATTCTAAATTTTCAGAATCTTCTAACAAATCTTTTATTACATAGTTATTTTTTAAAGCAGAAATATCTCCAATTGGATGAGGGTCATCCATCCAAGTATATGGAAAAACAGAAAGATCCCATGTATGATGATGTGCATCTATAAATTTCATTACTAGATCATATATTAGTTTCCAAAAAATACAAAAATATATTTAAAGATATTCTGTAGGAGAATCTTCTCTAATTATTGAATGCTTAACTAGTTGTTTCCATAAATCTTTTGGAATAGGAACAGACAAATTTTCAATATTTGATTTAATTTGTTGCTCATTTATAACACCTGGAATAACTGAGACAACTGAAGGGTGTAATAAAGGAAATTGTAAAGAAACTGCTCCTATATTAACTTTAAAATCATCACAAATATTCTGAATAACTTTTATTTTTTCTATAATTTCTTGTCTTGGTTTTTTATAATTATATGTGGGTCCTTCTCCAAACTCAAATTGATCATTACCCTTTAAGCCTGTAGCAAGTATTCCTGATTGATAAGGTGAGCCAATAACAACATTAACATTGTGTTTTTTACATAAAGGAAAATCATTAGATAAAACATTTTGTTTTAGTAAAGTATAACGCATAGCTACTAGAAAAAAATCTATATCGAAACGAGGTATAAAATAAGGTATTAAACCATCACCATTTATACCAACTCCTATTGCAGATATTTCTCCAGAACTTCTAAGTTCTTCTAATGCCTCCCATCCTCCACCTTTATCAAGTTGATTTAAATAGAAGTTTAATTTTTCCTCAGTTTTATGATAATAAAAATCCAAATCATGAATTACTAACATATCAATTTTTGAAAAACCTAATCTTTGCATACTGTCTTCATATGATCTTAAAATACCATCATAGCTATAATCAAAATGGACATAAAATTTTAAACTTTTATCGTAACTATTTATTTCATTTTCCCATAAAGCATAATCAACATTAGATTTTTCAAGTGGTTTTGTTTTTTTTAATATCCTCCCAACCTTAGTTGAAAGAATAAATTTATCTCTATCCATTTCTCTTAAAATATTTCCAATTCTAAGTTCACTTCTTCCTAAGCCATACCATGGCGCTGTATCAAAATAATTTATTCCCATATTTAAAGCTGAATTTATAGTCTTTGCCGAAGAATTATTATTTATATTATTGTTAGAGAGCATAAAAGGTGCTGCTCCAATGCCTAAGATAGGAAGGTTATAATCAGATTTTATTAATTTTCTTTTATCTAAATAGTTCATATAAATTTATATATATAAAAATATTGTATATAAAAAAAACAATATAGTAATCTTGTATGTTATAACTAAATAAAAAAATATGAAAGAAAATAAAAAACAAATTTTTAGTATATTCAAAAAACTAAAAAAGTTTGATACTCCAACTATATGTAATGCCCTTGAATTAATAGACCCAAAACTACAAGGCAAAGGCTTTACAAAATTACCTCATGTAACTCTAAATAAATCACTATCTCCTATTGTGGGTTATGCAAGAACAGCAACTATCGTTTCTTCAGTTAAAAAATCTAAAATTACTAAAGACCAATTCACTAAATATTTTGAATATATGGATAAAGGAGATTTGCCAAAAATATGTATCATTGAAGATATTAATAAGAAACCTGCAGGATGTTATTGGGGAGAAGTAATGTCAAATATTCACAAAAGCATGGGATTTGAAGGAGTTGTAACCAATGGAGCAATAAGAGATTTAGATGCTATGGCTTCTAATTTTCAAATGCTAGCTGGATGTGTGCTTCCTAGTCATGCATTTATAAAACATATATCTTTGGGAAAAAAAATAAATGTATTAGGTCAGACCTTTTCTCATGATGATATTGTTCATGCTGACTGTCATGGTGCAGTTATAATTAATAAGAAATATCTATCAGAAATTTTATTTAAAATTAATGACATATTGAGTTTTGAAAAACCTATTTTAGAATTATGTAAATCTAAAAAGTTCTCTACTAATAAATTAATTAATATTTTATATAAAACAAAAAAAATGCATTAAAAAAATTATTTAAGCTAATAATTCTTTAATATAGTCTTCATTTATATCTTTCATTCCAACTAAATTAGCTGTTTCTATAAGTCCTTTAATTGTGAGATCATCAAGAGGAATGCCTTTAGATATTCTTTCTTTTTTAATATTTTTTTCTACTTCTCCAGGTAACAAAATCTCTTCTACATCTTTAGCTTTAGGTGAAGCTTTAACCCAATTTATTAATCTATTAATATCATTTTGAAAATAAGAATCAGAAACAGTTTTTTTAGTATCAACAATAATAGCAAAAGTATTATTTATAACTGTATGTGAATTAGGGTTATCTGGATGACTACTATTACCACCTGTTAAAGTTCCTGACAAAATATCTATCATAAATGCTAACCCAAAACCTTTATGACCTCCAAAAGGTAAAATTGAACCAACAGGTTCAGAATAAAAAACCTCTGGATCGTTTGTTGGGTTACCATGACCATCTAAAATTAAACCATCAGCTAATTTAACTTTCTTGTTTCTTGCTACCATTATTTTACCCTCTGCAACAACAGATGTAGCCATATCCAAAACTAAATAATCTTTATTTTCCATAGGAATTCCAATTGCTATTGGATTGGCGGATAGTCTTCTATCTGTTCCTCCATGAGGAGCCATTAAAATTCCAAATCCTGATGTGTTAACAAACATTATAGAAACACAATCATTTACTGCAGCTAATTCTGACCATGCTCCCAATCTACCAATATGGCCAAGATTTTTCATAGCTAAAATACAATGTCCTTTTTCTTTGGCTTTTTTTATTGCTATATCAAAAGAATATTTAGCTATACTTTGACCATAACCAAAGTTTCCATCTATGTGTAAAAAATGATCTTCTTCTTTTAAAATATTTATAGACTGATTTAATTTAATATTACCTTGATTTAACCATTCAATATATTTTGAAACTCTTATAACACCATGAGAGTCATGACCTACAAGATTAGAGTCAACTAAATGATCTCCCACTATTTTAGATTCTTGTTCATTTGAACCGGAATGAACAAAAATGCTGGAAACAAATTCTTCAAGTTTTTTGTGATTATAATTTTGCATATTTTTATATTAACATATCATTGTAAAAAATGAAATTAAATCATAATTTTCCATCATATGCATTTTGATAAAGAATTTCAAAATCTTTTTGTGATAGTTTGGTAGGATTGCCGCCAGTAGAAGGATCATCTAAAGCCATTTTACTCATTGTATTAAATTTACTATCATCTTCTATTAATTCTTTAAGAGTATGAGGAATAAGTAAATCTTTGCGCAATTTTATTATCCATTCTAGAAAACTATCGAAAGTATACTGTCTCAAATTTATATATCTACTTATTGCAATAATTTTATCTTCAATATCATTTTTATTCTTAACCAAAACATAAGGCATAAAAACAGCATTGGTTAAACCATGATGAGTATTATAAATTGCTCCTACTGGATGACTTAGTGAATGTATTGCTCCTAAACCCTTTTGAAATGCAGTAGAACCCATTGCTGAACCAACAAGCATATTTGATCTAGACTCTATATCATTTGGATTATTAAAAGCTTTTACTAAATATTCTTTAACAATTGAAATACCCTCCAAAGCTATTCCTTGAGATAAAGGATGAAAAAAAGGTGAGCAGTAGGCCTCTAAACAATGTGCCAAAACATCCATACCTGTAAAGGCAGTTAAATTTGGTGGTAAAGCAATAGTTAAATTTGGATCCAATATAACTATTGAAGGCATCATTTTTGGATGAAAAATAATTTTTTTTTCTTTTGTTTCTTCATTTGTAAAAACGCCCGCTCTTCCAGTCTCCGAACCTGTTCCAGCTGTCGTTGGTACTGCAATTATTGGAAAAATATTTTTTGTATTTGCTCTTGTCCAATAATCAGATATGTCTTCAAAATCCCATAAAGGTCTCTCTTGACCAGCCATAAACGCTATACCTTTACCAGTGTCCATTCCTGAGCCACCACCAACAGCTATAACGCCATCATGATTTCCAAGTTTAAAATCACTAACTCCATCCATTACATTTTTACCAGTAGGATTTCCTTTAACATCACTGTAGATATTTGTTTTTGTATTCAGTCCACTCACAACTTTATCAATAATATCTGTTTTAAGTATTCCTGGATCAGTAACAATTAAGGGATTCTTGATATCTAGGTTGTCACATGCAATCTGTATTTCTTTTACTCTATCTAAACCAAACCATATAGGCGTAGGATAATTCCAATTCATATTTTCCATATTAATCCTCTTTAATAGTTCTAAGATGATAACTTTTAGCTCTTGTTAGGTGATCAAAACCTAATACTGATAAAGTTACTCCAGTCCCTGTATCTTTAACGCCTGTCCAAGCTAATCCTGGATCTAAATAATCACATCTATTCATAAAAAAAGTTCCAGTATTTATTTTTGTTCCAAAATTATAAGCAAATTCTTTATCTTCTGTCCAAATACAAGCTGTTAAGCCATAAGGACTATCATTCATTAATTTTACTGCATCATTCTCATTTGAAACTTTCATTATTCCTACACAAGGACCGAAAGATTCTTCCATCATAAATTTCATAGAATGATTAACATTAGTGAGAACAGAAGGGCTAACATAACAGTTATTATTATCTGATATCTTAAAATTTTCTTTGCTGATAATATCAGTTGCACCTTCAGATATAGCTTGTTTGATTTGGTTGCGTATAAAATTAGCAGCTGAAAGTTTTACTACAGGTCCAAGATTTGTATTCTTTTTTAAAGGATCATCTAAAATATATTTTTCTGTAAAATTTTTTATACCATCTACAAAATCATCATATATTTCACTATCAACATAAATTCTTTCAATACCACAGCACGATTGACCTGAGTTATAAAAAGAACCATCCGCTAAATTTTCTATTGCATGTTGAAGATTGCAATCTTTTCTCACGTAGGCTGGATCTTTGCCACCTAATTCAAGTCCTGCATTTATAAATCTTTCTCCAATTGCTCTTTTCACTTGTTTACCTCCACTTACAGAGCCTGTAAAAAGAACATGATCAATTCTATTATCAGCTATAATCTTACTTGTTGACTCATGATCTAGGTGCATAAATTGAAATACACCTTGAGGAAGATTAGATTTTTGTGCTGCTTTAAAAAGTTGTTCTGCACATAAAGGTGTTTGAGAAGAGTGTTTTAATATAACTGTATTTCCTGATAAAAGAGATGGAATGATAGAATTGACAGAAGTATTATAAGGATAATTCCAAGGTGCAATAATAAAAATAGTTCCTAAAGGTTCTTTTGTAATAAAATTATTAAATTCATTATTTTTTTTTGAAATTACATTTTCAAGAGCAATATTAGAATTTTCAATCATATAACGTGCTCTTTCTTCAAAGCCATTCATTTCACCACCACACTGACTTATAGGTCTGCCCATCTGTTTACATAACTCTTCTTCAATTTCTAAATTATTCTTTAAAAAATTTTCTACAAAACTGATAAGAATTTTTTTTCTAGTTTCTAAAGATGTAGATTTCCATTCTATTAAAGCTTTCTTAGATTGATCTAAAGTTTCGTTTATAGTTTTTGTAGAAGCAAACTCTCGTTCAACATAAATAGTATTATCTATCGGTGTAACAGTTTTAAGCATATTTAATACTTACCAATTTTTTAGTATCTTTGTATAAAAGTTTTGGACAAATCATATTTATTCATATTTTGATATGTTTTTTCTGTTCTTATCAATTTTTATACATTAAACAAATAATTTAAATTTTAATCATGGAAAAATATAATAATTTTATTAACGGCCAGTGGATAGATAGTGAAGCAAAGGAGATTATTAAAGTAGAAGATCCTGCCACTGCTAAAGTTATTGGTGAAATAGCGTGTGCTAAAAATTCTGAAGTTGACCTAGCTGTTTCAGCTGCAAAAGAATCTTTTAATAAACGTATTTTAGTTGATATGCCTCTACTTCAAAGAGCAAAATTAATGCATCGTATTGCTGATGAAACTCGAAAAGTGGCTGAAGAAGGAGGAAAATTATTATGTTATGAAAATGGTAAAAATCTTGCAGCTGCTATTAAAGAATTCAATGATGTTGCTGATATGTTTGATTATTATGCAGGATTAACAGATAAGCTTGAAGGAAAAACAATTCCAGTTTCTCATAATGTTTTTGATTATACTGTATTGGAACCTTTTGGAGTTTCAGCTCATATTGTACCTTGGAATTACCCTCTATCTATGATTGGTAGATCTCTTGCATGTTCTTTTGCAACAGGTAACTCCACTGTAATTAAAACAGCTGAACTAACACCTCTTTCAGCTACAATTTTTGCAAAAGCTTTACAAAATGCTGAAGTTCCAGCAGGTTTAATTAATATAATTTGTGGATATGGAAATGAAGCTGGTTCTTATTTAGTATCTCACCCAGATGTAAATCATGTTGTTTTTACGGGCTCTGTTGCTACTGGAAAAAAAATTCTACATTCTTGTGCTGATAAAGCAATTCCAGCTATTGTTGAACTTGGAGGAAAATCTGCTGGTATTGTTTATCCAGATGCAGACTTAAATGATGTAGTAGATAGTGCGAAACATGCTATTTTTGGAGTTGCAGGTCAAATATGTACAGCTATGTCGAGACTAGTTGTTCACAAATCTGTTAAAGATGAGCTTATTGAAAAATTAGTAGATTTGAGTAAATCACTAAAAGTAGGTCCTGGTTACGAAGAAGGTTCTGAACTTACTCCTGTAATTTCTAGTAATCAGTTAGATAAAGTTGAGGGATATGCTAGATCCGGAATTCAGCAAGGAGCTGAAGCTGTTCATGGTGGCAAAAGAGCAGATAGAGAAGGTTATTTTATGGAAGCAACTGTTTTAAATAATGTAACTCAAGACATGTCTGTCGCAAGAGAAGAAATTTTTGGTCCTGTTTTATCTGTTCTAGAATATCAAGATACAGAAGAAGCTATAGCAATAGCAAATGACACTGAATATGGATTAGGTGGGGGTGTTTTTACTAAAGATTTAAACAAAGCTTCTTGGACAGCAAGTAAACTTCAAGCAGGTCAAGTTTATGTAAACAAATGGTTTACCGGAAGTCATGCTACTCCTTTTGGAGGATATAAACAATCAGGATATAGCCGTGAAAAAGGCGTTGATGGTCTCAAATCTTATCTTCAAGTTAAAAATGTAGGAATAAGTTTAAATTAAATAAATTCAAAATCATAATAGTTCTATAAATTTTTTCATTTTTTTAAAAAATTCACTACTTTCATTAGATAAATCATTCATTTCATCAAAGTGATCAGCATCTGGCACAATAAACCTTTCTATTTTTCTTTCTTCAGATTTAAATTTTTCATAATAAATATTTGATTGTCTATGAAATTCATCTGTTTCATTAGCCCCATATACAATTAATTGTTGAGCATTTGTTCTTGGTGGTAAGTAAATAGGACTTTGACTTTTAGCTTCTTCTTTATCCATTTTTAAAGCATCATTAAGTGTGGTATGTCTGATTGGTTCTAATAAGTTTAAAGCTGATATAGGGATACCTGCTAAAATTAAATTATTTGGTAAGTCAGAGGATATTTTATTCCATTCAGTTCCCATCATCATTCCAGTGATATGTCCACCCGCAGAATGTCCTGAAACTATAAATTTATCTTTGTTTATTTCTAGTCTATTTGCATTTTGCCAAATCCATACTATTGCTTCTTGAGCTTGTAAAACTATTTGCGTTATTGAAATCTTTGGACATAAATCATATCCTACTGCTAAAAAATTTATATTATTTTTTACAAAAGAATTAGCAAGAAAACTATAAACTGATTTATCACCTCTTTGCCAGTATCCTCCATGAAAAAAAATTACTGTAGGAGAATTAATATCTGGTGATGAAAAAAAATCTAATTTTTGTTTTTCAGATTTTCCATAAGATATATCAATAGTGGATTTTAGATTTGTTCTTGTTATAGCACTTCGTTTAATCCAATCTGGCACAATTTTTGTTTCATAATCAGCTCTACTATCTCTAACATTATATTGTCTTTCAAGTTCTTGCGGGGAATAAAATTTTTCTGTATCCATAGTATATGTTAAATTTACTTTTAATTATTTAATCTTTTATCTTAATTTTTTTCTGAACTTAAAACCCCGCTGACACCCCAATTTTCTTTATTAATTTCATCAATTACAATATGTAGACCTTCACTTGTGCCTCCACATGTTTTAACAAATGAATTAGTTAGTTCTTTGACTAATTCTTTTTTTTGATCAATCGTTCTTCCTTCAAACATCTCTACTCTTATAATTGGCATATTTTTCTCCTATAAATAAAATAATTTATAGTAAAACTATTATCTAAATCGTGAGGGATGGAAAGAACTAATATCTATATTAGTAGAAGATTCTTTTACTAAACTATCTATAACTTTTCCAGTCACTGCCGCCAAAGTCCAGCCTATGTGTTGATGGCCAAATGCATAAAAAATATTTTTATTATTAATTGATCTCCCTATAATAGGTTTTGCGTCTGGAAGAGTAGGCCTTCGACCCATCCAAGTTGATTTTACTTTTCCTAATTGAGGTAACAATTTTCTAGATTGATTTTCAATCATTTGAGTTCTTTTCTTATTAGGAGGTTTGGTTAATCCTGCAATTTCCACAGTTCCGGCAGCCCGCACTCCATCATCTATTTGTATTAAATAAAAACCAGATTCAGACCAAGCTATTGGTCTATTAATTAATTGTTGCTCTGTTTCAAATAATACGTGATACCCTCTTTCAGTATCTAAAGGAAAATTTTCACCTACCATATTTGCAATATTATTAGACCAAGCTCCAGCACATAAAATCATTTCATCAAATTCAACTTGTTTATTTTCTAAAAAAACCTCTACACAATTTTCTTTTTGTAAAACATTTTTGACATTTTCTTTTATATACTTTCCTCCATTAAATAAAAAAATATCAAATATTTTTTTACTAATAGCCAAAGGATTAGTTGTATGCCTAGAACCTACAAAAAGTTGGCCAGAATAAAAAACTGGTGCTAAGTTTGGTTCTAGATCATAAATTTCCTTTTTATTTAATTCGAGTACTTCAACATTATTTCTTTTTCTCATTAGTGTTGCATATTTATAATCATCATAAGATTTTTTAGAGTCAAAAAGATAAATGTTTTCTTCATTTTTTATATATTCTGATACTTTTACCTCTTCAAAAATTTCATCATAAGATAGTTGAGCATGTTTAAGAAAATTTGCTAAAGACTTTGATATTTCTTCAACTTTATCTTTACGGCAATTATTAAGAAATTTTATAGCCCAAGGTAGATGTTTTATGACATAGAAAAAATCTACAGCTAAAGGACTATCTTTTTTAAATAGCATTGAAGGTATTTGTCTAAATAAAGAAGGAGAGTTAACTGGAACACTTGCATAATCTGCAAATGTGCAAGCATGACCATAACTAGTCATTGTTCCAGGATCTTCTTTATCAATAATTGTAACTTTGAAACCAGATTTTTGTAAGAAATAAGCAGTGCATATTCCGACTATGCCTGCTCCAACAACCACTATTTTTTTCACAAATTATTGTCTAGAAATGCCGCGCATTTTTTCTGATCGGCGACGAAGTAACTCCACTGTTGTTAGTAAAAAAATTGATAGTGCAACTAAACATGTTGCCATACATAATATTACTGGACTTATTTCTTGGCGAATACCTGCCCACATTTGTTTTGGTATAGTTAATTGATCAAGGCTGGCCATGAACATTACAATAACAACTTCATCAAATGAAGTTATAAAAGCAAATAAAGCTCCAGAAATAACTCCAGGTAAAATTAATGGCATTATTACTTTAAAAAATGTTCTAACTGGCCTAGCTCCTAAGCTTTGAGAAGCCTTAACCATATTCATATCAAATCCAACTAATGTTGCTGTAACTGTAATTACAACAAAAGGTGTAGATAAAGCAATATGCGCTAATATAATTCCTGTAAAAGTATAAACAAGGTTAATTTTAGCATAGAAAAAGAACATGCCTGCAGCAGTAATAATCAATGGAACAATCATTGGTGAAATTAGGATTGACATAATAAGAGCTTTATAAGGCATATGTGGTCTGCTTAAACCAAGCGCTGCTAAAGTTCCCAATGCTGTTGCAAAAAATGTTGAGACGAAACCAACAAAAAAACTATTTACTGTTCCAATCATCCACTTGTTACTACATGGAGTTGTTAAATTTTCATCAGTACAAATTCCAACCATATAGCGATACCATCTTAACGACCAAGCTTCAGGATCAGGAGGCCAAGACATCATCCCTTTTGTGAAAACCATAAAAGGTGATTGACTAAAAGATATTGGAATAATAGCAACTAAAGGTGCAATTAAAAAAAAGAAAACTAAAGAACAGATCAAAAGATATGCATAATAATAAGTTCGTTGTACTGGTGTAGCGTATGATGGTAATGCCATAATTATCCTAACTTAATGTTATCAATGCCAACAATCTTATTGTAAAGCCAATATAAAACCAACATTATAGCAAGTAGAATAGATCCAATTGCTGCACATAACCCCCAATTTAATGTTGTCTTTAAATGATAAGCAATCCAATGTCCTATTAATTGACCATCTTTTCCACCAACTAATTCTGGAGTAATGAAGTACCCTATTGCCAAAACAAAAACTAAAAGTCCTCCTGCACTCATACCAGGAACTGTCTGAGGTAAATATACGCGAATAAAAGCTCTTACTGGTTTTGCGCCTAAATTTTGTGCTGCACGCATATGACTTTTTGGAATAACTTTCATTACACTGTAAAGAGGAAGAATCATAAAAGGCAAAAGAATTTGCGTCATTGCAATAATTGTTCCTGTCATATTATAAACCATCTGAATTCTTTGATCGTCATTGATAATACCTAACCAAACGAGAACACCATTAATGACTCCTTTTTGCTGCAACATAACAATCCAGGCCGTAGTCCTAACTAAAAGTGATGTCCAAAATGGCAATAAAACAAATATCATTAATAAATTACTGTATCTTAATGGAAGATTGGCTAATAGATGAGCAACAGGGAAACCAAGAAGTAAGCAAAAGAAAGTAACATAAACGCTAACTTTAAAAGTTCTAATCCATGTTTTAATATACATCCTTCTCTTTTCATCTTGCATTATAACATTTCCATCAATGTCATATGTTCTATCAATAGCGTTCCAATAATAAATTACTGTTTTTTCGTTAACCATTTGTTTCATTGAAACCCAAAATAATCTATCTCCCCAACCTTCGTGAATTGAAATCATTGTTTCTTTGTAAGATGTGGGGAGTTCACCAGATTTAACAATTTTTTTTATTGCTCTTCTTGTTTTCTTAATAAGACTTTTCCATCCAGATTTAGAATAGTTCATTCGAGTTAATGCCTTGCCTACTTGAACTTTATCTCCATAATGAATATCATTAAAGATTGCTTCATAAACTGCTTCTGGAGGTAGTTCATCATTTTCACTATCCCATTTATTATATTCTTCAAAAGTTTTTGCATAAACGTTATTTATTTGAGAATCATCAACACTTCTCAATAACATATCTCCAATTGGAACGACAAATGTTACGATAATAAACAATAAAAGAGGAAACACTAAAAGAAAAGCTCTGATCTTATTTTTTCTTTCAGTTTTTCTGAGACTAACCTTAAGAGGTAGGCCATCAGTTGTTAATATTTGGTCAGTAGTAGAAATAATATCCTCCAATAAAAAAAGGCGAGTTAAACTCGCCTTTTTTTTAAATTAAAATTAACGTCTTATCAAGCTTAGTTACCCATCCAAGCTGCATAACGTTCATCAATTTCTGCTCCGTTATCAGACCACCACTCAGGGTCACCCATTACTGAAATTTTTAATCTTTCAGGAGTATTAGGCATATGAGGCATAATAGCCTGCCCATTTGGTCCCCATGGTTCGCCAGCTTCAATAATTGGAATACCTGAAGCTCTCATTGGTCCATAAGTAATATATTTAGCTTGCTCAGCTTGAGAAGTTGGAGAAGATGCATGAATCATCCAATCAATAGCACGATCTCTATCTGGAGCACCTGTCATAAGACAGATATATTCTTGCTCAATTAATTGACCTTCCCAAATATACTCAAAGTTTTCACCTTCTGCTAAATTAGCTGCACCAACACGACCGTTATATGCAATTGACATTACAACTTCACCACTTTTAACTAATTCTAGTGGTTTAGCTCCTGCAGACCAATGAACAATATCAGCTTTAATTTTATCCATTACACCAAAAGCTCTGTCAACAGCGCCAGTTTGGTTTTTAAGAACTGTATAAACAGCATTTGGAGCTACGCCATCAGCAACAAGTGCCATTTGGATAAATCCATTTGCCCAAGTGTGTACACCTCTTTTTCCAGGGAATTTAGTTGTATCAAAGAAGTCAGCAATTCTTGATGGCTTGTCTCCAGGAAATGCATCTGGATCGTAGAAAACTACATAAGTCCAGAAAATTTGCGGAGCACAACAATCAGAAAGATTGGTAACACCATTATTTGCCATATCTTCAATCATACCTGTTCCGTCTGGAGCAGGTGTGAAATCATCATACAAGTCAGAAATGTCTTCAAATAAACCTTCATCACAACCAGTAATTGCTTGGTCAGGAAGTACATCAACAACATCCCATGTAACGTTTCCACTTTCAACTTGTGCTCTTACTTCACCAAGACCACCGTTGTAGTTTTCAAATTGAATAGCGCTAGGATCACTGTAAGTGTCCACATATGCTTTAATTTGACTTTCTGTATAAGCACCACCCCATGAAGCAACCGTAACTGCGTTTGCTGCAAATGGAAATGCTAAAAAAGCCAAAAGGAAAGCTTTAAAAAATTTTGACATAAGTTTCCTCCTTTTTAAGTTAACTATTATTTGTAGATCTTTATGTCTAATATGCCATCCTCTTAACACGGCTAAAGATTAAAAAAAAGTCTAAAATAGCCCAGAAAACTTGGAAAATACAATAATTAGTTTAAATATTTTAAGTTTATTGAGAATAATCAAGTGCTCGGATGTCAGAAGGATCCCAAGAAATTTTAATTTTGGAACTTTCTTTTATATTTAAATCACCCTCATTTGGAATTTTAACAATAAAGTCTTTACTGCCGCAAGTATTTAACCTCGCTCTAATATGATCACCTAAATAAATTAGTTCTTCTACCTGACCTTCAAATTGATTGACATTAGAATCTTTTGTTCCAATTGTTACTCTTTCTGGTCTGACAGATAATTTTGTTTTGTCACCAATAGAGTTGACATTAATTTTTAAAGCTTTTACCGATCCTCCACTATCCAAATCTACATTACAAAATTCTCCATTAATTTCTTTTACTGTTCCGGTCATAGTATTATTTTCACCAATAAACTCAGCAACAAAAGAATTTTCAGGTTTTTCATACAAAATATCTGGTGTAGATAATTGTTGCACCACTCCATCATTAAAAACAGCGATACGATTAGACATAGTTAAAGCTTCACTCTGATCATGAGTAACATATACTACTGTAATACCAATTCTTTCATGAATATGTTTGATTTCATATTGCATTTGCTCTCTTAAATTTTTATCCAAAGCGCCTAAAGGTTCATCCATTAATACTAGTCTTGGTTCAAAAACTAAAGCACGAGCAAGAGCAACACGTTGTTGTTGACCTCCAGATAATTGCGCTGGAAAACGTGTGCCAAATTCTCCTAACTCCACCATATCAAGAGCTTTTTTAACTTTGTCTTCAACTTCAGATTTACTTAATTTTCTAACTTCAAGTGGAAAAGAAAGATTTTCCTGCACTGTCATATGAGGAAATAAAGCATAATTTTGAAAAACCATTCCTATTTCTCTTTCGTAAGGAGGAATTTTACTTATAGGCTTTCCATCTAGAAATATTTCACCATTTGTAGGAGTTTCAAAGCCTGCCAGCATCATCAATGTAGTAGTTTTTCCTGATCCCGAGGGACCTAACATTGTAACAAATTCACCTTTTGTAATATTAAGATTTAAGTTCCTAACTACTAACACCTCACCATCATAACTTTTATCTATTTTCTCAAAAATAACGAAACCATCAGAATTTGTATTCACGTTTGTTCTCCAAACTTTTTTGTTGTGCTAAGGGAAATACCTGTCATAGTCCAAATAGTCAAAAAAAAATTAACATAAAATGCAACTATTAGGTATTTTTTTTGCTCTTGGGGCTGGTTTATTCTTTGGTATATTAGCACCAACAACAAAAATAGCATATAATTTAGGAGTTGGAGTCGGTTTAGCTATATTATTAAGATATTTTATTGCAACTTTGCTAGTAGCTCCGCTGATACCATTTCAAAAAAATTTATTAATTATCTATAAAAATAATCTTTTTGATTTTTTATTAATTACAGTTGGATCAATATTTTTAACTTCAGGATTATTATTATCAGTTAAATATATTGACGTTAGTTTAGCTATATTAATTTTTTGTACATACCCTTTATTAGTTTTATTTTTTTCTATTATTATAGATAGAGAAAAAATATCCAATAATATTAAAATTCTTTTTTTATCTACTTTTGTAGGTCTTTTTTTCGTATTAGGACCTTCATTTAATAGTTTAAATATTTTTGGTTTTTTATGCGCTATAGTTGCTTCTATAGGAGCTACAACAATGATTATTATTAATCAGAAAATGTCTAATAAATCTATTACTCCAGTTCAAATAAATATTTTTATCAATTTTTTTAATTCATTTTTTTTCTTTTTTATTTTATTTTTTTTCTTCAAAATAGATTTATCAATTTCAAAAATTAGTTTTTTAATAGTTTTAATTCCCTCATTTAGTTATGCAATAGCTTTATTTTTTCAATTATTAGCGATTCCAAAAATTGGTCAAACTAATACAGCGCTATTTTTGTATTTAGAGCCAGTTGTTGCTATAATTGGAGCAGTGATTTTATTAAAAGAAACATTAACTAAATATCAATTAGTTGGAGCAGTCATAGTGTTATCAAGCCTTGCTCTAGCAACGTATTTATCAGGTAAAATTAAAAATGATTCTTCATAAAATTAAGCCAATTGGTTCCAATAATTTTTTCAGCTATATTCTCATTAATATTATTTATACACATAGCTTCAAATAGATTATTTATATCACTAGGTTTTTGGTACCAATCAGGTTGTTTTGGCCATTTAATATTTTTATCTTTTGACTCTCCATAATCTGTTTTTTTTGTCCATTTTCCATTTCGCATCCACATTACAACTTCATCAGACCAGTTCAAGCACAAGTCTGAACCTATACCAATATTTTCTGAGCCAATTAAATTGATTAACTTTCTAATCATTGTGCAGAAATCTTCTATTTTACAATTACCTAAATTTTTTAAGTGATAAGGGTATAAGCTTAAACCAATAAAGCCATTTTTATTTACTAACTTCTTTAAAACTTCATCATCAATATTTCTAATTGATTTATGAAAAAAAGAGGGATTAGCATGAGATATGGCAACGGGTTTTTTAGAAAATTCTATAGCTTCTAAACAAGTAATTTTTCCAGCATGGCTTAAATCCACAATCATTCCAAGATGATTCATTTCCTCTATTACAGCTTTACCAAATCGACTTAAACCAGAATCTTTTGGTTCAAAGCAACCTCCAGCTAAAGGAGTTTGATTATTATATGTTAGTTGCATAAACCTTAGTCCTTTTTGAAAAAATTTTTCTACTAAATAGATGTCATTAGCAATAGGTGCTGAGTTTTGAAATCCAAAAATAAAAGCAACTTTATTTTTTTTTTTGGCATCTATAATATCTTGTGAAGTTTTTGCATGACAAATAATGTCTTCATTATTTGAGATTAATTTCTCAAATTCTATAATTTTATTAAAAGACTCTTCAGTATTTTCCCAATACACTAAAGTAGCATGAATAGCTGTTATTCCGCCCTTCCATAAATCCTCTAATATTTCTCTATTCCAATTACAATATTCTAAACCATCTATTATAATTTGATTTTTTAGTAAATTTGTCATAATTTATTTCGTATCAATACTTAATTATTTGTTATAATTCACTATATATATTTTTAATTATGACTCAAAAAATTTTTAAATACACCAACCCTTCTCGCATGAACCTAAAAGAAATGGGATCGAGATATCCTTCAAGATTAAGCTTTTCACGAAGCATGTTAAGAACTTTAGTAAAAGAAAAATGGAAGATTAAAAGATCAAAATTTGACCTAGATAAGCAAGGTTTTGGAACAGCTATTTATCAAATTAATATTAATAAAGAAATATACTCGTTGGTGTGTTTTTCACGTTTTTTAAATGATGAAGATAGAAGTGATAGAGTTATAGCAGATAAATGGGATACTGCTTATACTCTTCATATAGGTAAAATTAATCAAAAAAATTTAAATAGATTAAAAAAAAATGTTCCTCTTCAAGAGTCAGGTAGGAATTCACCAAATGAATTGGTTTTAAGTCGTGCAAATAAAAGTGTAAGGTTATTCAAAAGAGTGGTCGAATGTCTTTCTAAAGGTGTTCAACCTACCATAAATGAAATTAATGATGTTGGTTATTTAATGAGAACTACTGCCGTATATGGCAGTGGAAAATTTGGACTATCTGATTTTATAAGAACAAAAAAAGTTACAGCATTTGATCAGCCTTTTAGAGCTGAAATGCTTGCAGTGTATATTATTAGAGAGTTTAGTGTTGAACTAGTA
>CACJSL010000017.1 GCA_902596065.1 uncultured Alphaproteobacteria bacterium
AGAATCTAAACAAAGTTCTGAAAGTTCTGGCGAAGATAATAAAAAACAATCAGGTAAAACAGATGACCCAGTAAGATTATATTTGCGTGATATGGGTGCGGTTGAACTACTAAGTAGAGAAGGAGAAATAGCAATTGCAAAAAGAATTGAAGCTGGAAGAGAAAAGATGATCGGTGCAATTTGTGAAAGTCCTATGACAATGCGTTCAATAATTAATTGGAAGGAATCAATTAAAGAAGGAACAATGCTTTTGCGAGATATTGTTGATCTTGAACAAACTTATGACATGTCTGATATTGGTGACTCAAAAATAGATGATACTTTAAGTCTTATAGAAGGTGCAGGAACAGCAACTAAAGAAAATAAAAAAGAAGCAAAACTAACAAAAGACAAAAATGAGAATGAAGATAATAATGAAACTATTACAGAGGAAGAAGATGAAGGTTTAAATGTTTCTCTTGCAGCTATGGAAGAAAAATTAAAACCAAAAGTTTTAAAAGATTTTGATGAAATTACAAAACTTTTTAAAAAGCTCCAAAAATATAGCCAAGATCTAGTTAGTGCTGATAAAAAAAATGAAAATCAATACAAATCACTAGAAAAAAAACATAAAAAAATACAAAAAGAAATGATTTCTTCAATGAAAGAAGTTCATTTTAATGCATCAACTATTGAAGCTTTAATGGAGTCTTTATATGAGTTAAATAAAAAATTATTAGTAAGAGAGGGTCGAATGTTAAGGCTTGCTATAAACGCTGGCATCTCAAGAGATTTGTTTATTGAACAATATCTTAAATTCAACTTTGAAAAAAATTGGATCCAATCGCTTTTAAATTTACAAGATAAAAAATGGGATAAATTTATCAATAAAAATCATATTGAAATTAATAACTTAATAGATGAAATAAAAGAAATTCAAATTGCATGTGAACTTCCATTATTTGAATTTAGAAGAATAGTAAGCACTGTACAACAAGGAGAGAGATCTGCAAATCGTGCAAAAAAAGAAATGATCGAATCCAATCTTCGTTTAGTAATTTCAATTGCAAAAAAATATACAAATAGAGGTCTTCAATTTTTGGATTTAATTCAAGAAGGTAATATTGGACTAATGAAGGCTGTTGATAAATTTGAGTATAGAAGAGGTTATAAATTTTCAACTTATGCTACCTGGTGGATTAGGCAAGCTATAACTAGGTCAATAGCCGATCAAGCTAGAACTATTCGTATACCAGTTCATATGATTGAAACAATTAATAAAATTGTTAGAACAACTAGACAAATAATGTCTGAAATAGGAAGAGAGCCCACTCCCAATGAATTAGCTGAAAGACTTCATATGCCCTTGGATAAGGTAAAGAAAGTACTTAAGATAGCTAAAGAACCTATTAGCTTAGAAACACCGGTAGGAGATGAAGAAGACAGCTCTTTAGGAGATTTTATTGAAGATAAAAATGCTCTTATTCCTATTGAAGCAGCAGTGAAAAGTTCCTTGCGTGACACTACAACAAGAATTTTATCTTCTTTAACACCTAGAGAAGAAAGAGTTCTTAGAATGCGTTTTGGCATAGGTATGAACAGTGATCATACTTTAGAAGAGGTAGGACAACAATTTAGTGTAACTAGAGAGCGTATTAGACAGATAGAAGCAAAAGCTCTACGTAAATTAAAACATCCTACTAGAGCGAGAAAATTAAAAACATTTTTAGATGAATGATGGAGCTAACACTTCTTGGAACTGGTTGTCCAAAAGTTGACCACAAGAGATTTGGGCCTGCAAATTTAATTTCTACTAAAATAACTAAAATTTTAGTTGATTGTGGATCGGGAATTACCCAGCGTTTGGATCAAATAAACATTTCTACTGCAGATATTGATGCATTATTTTTAACTCATCTTCATTCTGACCATGTAATTGATTTATACCAATTAATTATTTCTTCTTGGCATTCCTATCGAACAAAGCCTTGGAAACTTTATGGACCAAAGGGAACAAAAAAATTTGTTTCTAAAATTATGAATGCTTGGCAAGATGAGAGGATACAAAGAATAAAATATGAAAAAAGATCTTCAACCAAGGCTTTTAATATCATTGTAAAAGAATTCTCGACTTCAGGAACAATCAAAATTAAAGATCTAAAAATCAAATACTTTGAAGTTGATCATAAACCAGTACCTTTTGCTTATGGTTTTTGTATTTTAAAAAATAATAAAAAATTAACGATTAGCGGTGACACCAGACCATGTGAAAATATAATGAAATATGGTCAATTATCAGATGTATTATTACACGAGGTATTTATTGAAGATGAGATAAAAGAAACAAATAAAATGAGAACTTTAAAAACCCTTCATAATGTTAAAGCCTATCACACACCCTCAAGTATTGTTGGAAAAATTGCTAGTTTGGCTAGATGCAAAAAACTAGTACTTACTCATTTGGTTCCAACAAAATTTAATGAAAAAAAATTAAAAAAAATTATAAAAAATGATTACGGTAAAGATCCAATTATTGGAAAAGATTTGTTAAAAATTAAGATATAATGGTGGGCCCTCGAGGACTTGAACCTCGGACCACTCCGTTATGAGCGGAGCGCTCTAACCAACTGAGCTAAGGGCCCTCAAAATGCTATTATAGTGGTATAACTAAACTTTCAATAGTTAAAGATTAAATATTAAATCCATTTTTAATTATAGATTTTCTGGTTCCATAAAAATATTTAGGAAATTGCATGTCTATAAATAATAATTTATATTATATATTAATTAAATATTCAGAATCATTAAAAATAAGATATCGATTAATATATAAATTATGTCCTTAATTAGTATGCGTCAATTATTAGATCATGCAGCAGAAAATGATTATGGAGTTCCTGCATTTAATGTAAATAATTTAGAACAAATTAGAGCAATTATGGAAGGAGCTCAACATATGAATAGTCCAGTTATTGTTCAAGCCTCAGCTGGAGCAAGGAAGTATGCTGGAGCAATATTTATAAAAAATATGATGGAAGCAGCGGTCAATGAATTTCCCAAAATACCTATTGTCATGCATCAAGATCATGGAGGTACACCTGAAGAATGCAAGGAATGTATACAATTAGGATTTACTTCAGTAATGATGGATGGTTCTTTATTGTCTGATCAAAAAACACCATCAAATTTTGAATATAATGTAAAGGTGACAAAAGAGACTGTAAAAATTGCACATTCGGAAGGAGTTTCAGTTGAAGGCGAATTAGGGTGTTTAGGTTCGCTTGAAACAGGTATGGGAGAAAAAGAAGACGGAGTTGGAGCTGAAGGAGTATTGACACACTCTCAACTTTTAACTGATCCTCTAGAGGCAGCAGAATTTGTTGATAAAACTCATGTTGATTGTTTAGCTATTGCTATTGGCACAAGTCATGGTGCATATAAATTTACTAAACCACCTACTGGGGAAGTTTTAGCTATAGATAGAATAAAAGACATCCATACAAAAATACCCAATACACATCTAGTAATGCATGGGTCTTCTTCAGTTCCCAAAGAATTATTAAATATTATTAATGAAAATGGAGGTAAAATTAGTGAAACATATGGAGTTCCTATTAAGGAAATTCAAGAGGGAATTAAAAATGGAGTTCGAAAAGTGAACATAGATACTGATTTAAGACTTGCTTCTACTGCAGCTATTAGAAAATACTTTGTTAAAAATCCTGATCAATTTGATCCAAGAAAATATTTAATTGAAAGTAAAAATGCAATGAAGGATATTGTCATGAAAAGATTAGAAGAATTTAAAAGTGCAGGTGAAGCATCAAAAATAAAACCAACACCTCTATCAGTAATGTCAAAAAAATATTCTTCAGGAGAATTGTATTAAAATTTCAAAAAAATTATAAATTTAATTTATTAATTTTTGGTAGCTAGTTTCATTTTGTTTTTCTAGAATAATATTTAATTCCTTCAAACTATAATTTACATTTTTCAACATTGAGTTAAATTCAGATCTTTTTGTAACTACTATAGATATGTCAGCTACTAATAGATCAATTACATAATATCTTTCTTTAGATTTTTTTACTCTCCACGTAACAATAAGACTGCCAGTATCATTATATATTTCCATATCTATTAAGGTAATTTTATTTTTAGAGTCATATTTTGAATTAATAAGAGAATATTTTTGATCAGAATAACCTTGCATCATTGAGGCTATATTTAGAGCTAAATGTCTCTTAAAAAGCTTAATATATTCTTTTTTTATATCCTTATCTGCAGTTTTCCATGAGTCTCCAGCAACAAATTTAGCAATACCTGTACCTGCAAAATTATAATTTATAGTATCCTCTATCATTAGAAACCTTGTTTCATTTGACATAGTTTTATTTTTATAAGCATCTAAAATAATATCTATTTCTTTTTTTAGCCAATTTGATGCTTCATTAGCCATAGAATGATTTGGTAAGATTAAAAATAAAAAAATTACAAAATATAATATTCTCATAAAAAAAAATTATTCAAATTCAATACTTATTAAAGGAAGAGGAGTTTCTGATTTGTCATCTAAATTTAAAACAGCTGCTTTTCGATTTTGATAATAAGAACTTCGAACTGCTGCATAATAATCTATAGAATTATTTCTCAAAGCATTTACTTCATCAATTATTTTTGATCTTTGATCTATTGCATTCGTAGCTGTTCTAAGAGGAAGTATCCACGCCTCACCTTCTCTTACTGCATAAGCATTTATTGGATCAGTAGTATAAGTTAAAATCATTCCAGCAGTATCTCTTACATTTGAAGGTCCAAATATTGGAAGAACTATATAAAAACCATCCCCAACCCCCCAAGTAGCTAAAGTTTGTCCAAAATCTTCTTGCGTTTGTTCCAAACCTATTTTTTCTGCTACATCAATTAAACCAAATAATCCTGCTGTAGAATTAACAATAAATCTGCCTGAAGATTCAGCGGCATTTTTACCTTGTCCTTGTAAAAGTTGATTTACAACAACAAGTGGTAATTTTAAATTATTTAAAAAATTACCTATTCCAGATTGTATGGGAGAAGGAAGCTTTTTATAACCTTTTGCTGCAGGTTCTAAAATAACCTTGTCAGCAAAATTATTAAAACTAAAAATAGCTCTATTTACTGGTTCTAATGGATCAAAAACTTCATCTTCATAATTACTTGTATTAAAATCTGCAGAATCAGTACTAACATTATCAGACTCAGCCGCAAAAATATTAGAGGTAAAGATTGAAATAAAGATAATAAAAATTAGGTTCTTATAAAATTTCATAATAAGTATTAAATTATTGTTAGACTATATAAATATATATCAATAAATATAACATAAATATGTCCAAAAATTTAAATAATTATCTTGATTTTTTAAATATACAACAAAGAGATGCTGTAAAAAACACAGATGGAGCTTTGCTAGTCTTAGCTGGTGCAGGAAGTGGCAAAACTCGGGTTCTTACATTTAAAATATTGCACTTACTTGTTGAAAAACTTGCATTTCCTAATCAAATATTAGCTGTTACCTTTACCAATAAGGCAGCTCTAGAAATGAAATCTCGTGTTACTAATTTGTTAGATTATCCTATTGATAGTATGTGGTTAGGGACTTTTCATTCACTTTCAGCAAAAATTTTAAGACAGAATGCTAGTATAGTTAATTTAAAATCTAATTTTGTTATTATCGATTCGGATGATCAATTGAAATTAATCAAACAGATTTGTGAAAGAGAGAAAATAGATATCGACGAACAACCTCCAAAATTATTTTTAAACAAAATAAATGGTTTAAAAAATAAAGGTATTTTTTATGATTCAATTCCTTTAAATTTATCTAAGAAAAATCCAGAGATCAAAAAAATTTACAAAATATATCAGCAAGAACTGTTAAGATTAAACTGTGTTGATTTTGGAGATTTAATACTTCACTGCATTAAGATATTTACTATCGATAAAGATATTTGTTTTAAATACCAAAAATTATTTAAATATATTTTAGTTGATGAATATCAAGATATAAATCTAGTTCAACAAAAATGGCTTGAGATACTATACAATGGAAATAAAAATATATGCTGTGTTGGAGATGATGATCAGTCAATCTATTCCTGGAGAGGTGCTGAAATAAATAATTTATTAAATTTTGAAAAAAATTTCACCAAACCTTTAATAATTCGTTTAGAACAAAATTATCGTTCAACAAAAAATATTTTAAAATGTGCTTCTTCATTAATTAAAAAAAATGATGGAAGATATGGAAAAAATCTTTGGAGTGATAATGATATAGGAGAAAAAATCTCTATTAGAGGATTTTGGCAAACTAATGAGGAATCTATTTTTGTTAGTGATGCAATAGAAAAACTATTACTAGAAAAAAAATCTCTTAAAGAAGTTGCAATTTTATTTAGAGTTTCTGCTCATACTAGATCTTTTGAAGAGCGCTTTATAAGTTTAGGTTTGCCTTATAAAATAATTGGTGGATTAAGGTTTTATGAAAGAAAAGAAATTAAAGATGTTATAGCATATTTAAGGTTAATAAATAATTCAAATGATGATCTAGCCTTTGAGAGAATTATTAATGTTCCCAAAAAAGGGATTGGAAAAACTACTATTCAAAAAATTCATTCTATTGCAAGATTAGAAAAGATTTCAATGTTTGAAGCCTCAAGAATTATTATTCAAAATTCAAATAGTAAAATAAATAATGAAATAAGAAATTTTATTAATAATATCAATCAATGGTCAAATTTAAAAAATAAATTAAATCATATAGATCTTGTTCAATTAATTTTAGAGGACTCAAAATATATTGAATTCTTAGAGACAGAAGAAAAAAAATCTAAAAATCCTGAAAATTTAAATAGACTGGATAATATTAAAGAATTTGTAGAAAGTTTAAAAGATTTTGAAAATTTAGAAGGATTTTTAGAACATGTCAGTTTAGTGATGGAAAATAACACCAATACTTCAGATTCAACAATTTCACTCATGACTATACATGCATCTAAAGGGCTAGAATTCGATTATATATTTCTTGCAGGTTGGGAAGAAGGTGTTTTTCCAAGTAAAAAGTCAGTTGATGAATTAGGCAAAACTGGACTTGAGGAAGAAAGAAGACTAGCATATGTTGCCTTAACTAGAGCAAGAAAAAAAATTTACATCACTTATGTAAATCAAAATAGATATTCTTATGCATCTCATGATTTTAATTTACCTTCTCGTTTTATAGATGAACTTGATAAAAATTTAATTGAAATAATAGACTCTAGTTATTTCGTAAATAATGATTTAATTGAAGAAATGAATCAAGGTAATCAATTTCAAGAAAATTATATTACACCAGGTAGAAAAAGATTATTATCTAAAATAAATAAAAGTGAAGATGATTGGGAATTTAATCAAGATTTTGAATCAATAGAAGATTATCCAAAATCAATTAAAAAAGGATCTAGGGTATTTCATCAAAAATACGGATATGGAAATATTCTTAGTTTTGAAGGTGAAAAAGCTGAAATAAAATTTGCAAAATCATCTCAAAAAAAGGTTTTTATAAAATATTTAAAAATTATTGATTAGTTTTTTTAATCCAATCTTCCTCAGTGAGAATATTAATTTTTAGTTCTTTAGCTTTTTTTAATTTACTTCCAGGTTTTTCTCCTACAATCAAAAAATCTGTATTTTTAGAAACAGAACTTGTAATTTTAGCTCCAAGTTGTTGAGCTAAATATTTACTCTCTTCTCGTGACATTTTTTTTAGTGTGCCAGTAAAAATAATATTTTTATTAGTAAAAAAACTTAATTTATTAATTCTTTTAAAATCATTTATCTTAATATTTTTCATTAATTCATTTACTGTAATTAAATTATTTTCTCTTTTAAAAAAATTTAATAATGAATTTATCGCTTTTGGGCCAAGACCATCTATTAATAACAATCTATCTTTATCATTTATTTTTTGTAGGAAATTATTAATATTTAAAAATTCTTTAGCCAATAATTTTGAAATAGTTTCACCTATATATCTTATTCCTAGAGAAAAAATAAATTTATCAAGGTCAATATTTTTACTATTATTAATTGCTATTATTAAGTTTTTAAAAGATAAATTTCCCCATCCATTAAGATCAATAATTTTGTTTTCATACTTTTGTAATAAAAATATATCTTCTATTTTTTTAATAAATTTTAATTCATAAAATTGTTTAATTTGTTTTTCTCCAAATCCATCAATATTAAGACCTTTTTTACTAGAAAAATGAATTAATTGACCAATAATTTGATCTTTGCAATCATTAAGATTTGTGCATCTTAAAATTGCTTCATCATCTTCTTTTATGGTGGGACTTCCGCATGTTGGACAGTGTTTAGGAAAAGTTATTTTATTATTTCTATTTTTTGATTTTTTAATAACCTTTATTACTTGAGGAATTACATCTCCAGCTCTTTGTATTTCAACTAAATCATTAATTCTAATATCTTTTTTTTCTATTTCGTCAAAGTTATGAAGTGAAGCATTTGAAACTAATACTCCACCAATGTTTACTGTTTCTAATCTTGCTACAGGTGTTATTGCTCCAGTTCTTCCTATTTGAAAATCTATTTCTAATATTTTAGTAGAAGTTTTCTCAGCTGAGAATTTAAGAGCTACTGCCCACCTTGGATTTTTTCCAACAAAACCTAATCTATTTTGGATATTATAATCGTTAACTTTATAAACTATACCATCAATATCATAGTTAATTTTACTTCTTAAATTTTCAATTTTTTTATAAAAATTATACATTAAATTAATTGTATCAACTTTTTCAATCATTTTATTTAAAGGTATTTTCCATAATTTAAGATCATCATAAAAATTTTCTATAGATAAATATTTTTTATCTGAATATCCTAAACCGTGAGCAATAAATCTGAGTGGTCGATTTTTTGTAATATTTGGGTCTAATTGTCTAAGACTACCTGCTGCAGCATTCCTGGGATTTGAAAATTTTTCATTTTCTGAAAGTTTAGAGTTTAAATTAAAAAAATCTTTTTTTTCTAAATAAATTTCTCCTCTAATTTCTATTTCTTTTGGAACATTAGAACTTATTAGTTTCTTTGGAATATCTTTAACATTAATTATGTTGTTTATTACATTTTCTCCCTTTGATCCATCTCCTCTTGTAGTTGCTGAAGCTAATTTTCCTTTTTGATAGTAAAGATTTAATGATAATCCATCTATCTTAGGTTCACTTATAAAATATATTTTAGAACTTGAGTTTTTATTTAAAAATTTATTTATTCTATCAATAAAATCTTCAAGATCTTTTTTATTAAAAGCATTAGCAAGCGACAACATTTTTACCTTATGTTCTATTTTTTCAAATTTATTTGATAACTCAGCTCCTAAAGAGTTATTTGGACTTTCTTTTAATATTAAGTGAGGGTATTTTTTCTCTAATTCATTATTTTCTTTTATAAGTTTATCAAATTCACCATCAGTAATTTTTGGACTATCTTTTTGATGATAAAGAATATTATGCTTTTTTATTTTTTGTGCAAGTTCCTTTAGTTTTGTTACAATTTTGCTTTCTTTATTCTGTAGGTTCATTTTTTTTAAACAAATTTAATATTTTTTTTCTCAAAGTAGCTTTATTTTTTTTATAATATTCTTCATTAATTAATTTATATGATTCTTCATACCATATAGATTTTGGATAATTATAAACTATTACTGCAACTGCTTTTTCAGCTTCTTCTTCCATTCCTAAAATTATATAAATTTCTACGAGACGGTATAACGCTTCAGGTATAAATTTAGACTTTGGATGTTTCTCAATAACTTTATTATATCTTCCCAAAGCAGCTAAATATTGCTTTTGTTTAAGATAAAATATTGCTACCTCCATATCTTTTGCAGCAATATTTTCATTAATAAAAATTAATTTCTGTCTACTATCCTTCGCATATTCAGATTCTGGGAATCTATTCAATAATTCTTGAAAATTTTTTTTAGCCTCTATATTGCTTTTACCATCAAAATTCTCTCCTGAAATTTGCTCAAAATAAGAAACTGCTCTCATATAATAAACATAATCTATATTTTTGTGAGAAGGATAAATCTTTATAATTCTATCAAATTTATAAATTGCATCATCATACTTTAACATTAAATAATCTATAAAACCTAACATAATTTCAGATTGGACACCTTCGTTTGATAAGGGATATTTGTAAATAATTTCTTTAAATTTTAAAGTAGCTTGTTCAAAATTTTCTTGATCTAAATCGATCATCGCTATTTGATAAAGTTCCTTAGATGATTGATCTATTGCTTTGTTTTTTGATGCTTTATCGTTGCTTGAACAACTTAAAATAATAATATTTATTAATGTAATGTATAAAAATATCTTTAGTTTTTTCATTTAAATTTTATATATATGTAAAGGTAGTTAATTTGAATGAAATTTATAAATAAATATAAATCAGTTAATTTTAATTTGAGGAAAAAAGGCCATAAAATTAAATATATAATTCTACACTATACTGCAATAAAGACTGATTATGAGGCAATTCAACACTTAATAGATAAAAAAAATAAAGTAAGTAGTCATTTTTTAATTAATAAAAAAGGAAGAATTTTTAGTCTAGTAGATCTAAAAAAAAGAGCCTGGCATGCAGGCAAATCTTTTTGGAAAGGAGATAGGGATATTAATTCAAACTCAATAGGAATAGAACTTGATAATACGGGTCATTACATAAATTTTGAAAGATACACAAAAAAGCAGATTGACTCTTTAATAAAATTATTAAATTTTCTAAAAAAGAAATATGATATTGATAATTTAAATTTTCTAGGTCACTCTGACATATCACCATTTCGAAAAAGTGATCCAGGAGAAAAATTTCCATGGAGAGAGCTCTTCAAAAATAATTTAGGATTTTTTCCTATTGAATTAACTGAAGGAGAATATAAAAAAATCAAAAAACAATTAAAATTAAAACAAAATAAATCACTAAAACAAAGTGTATTATATATGCTTTCAAAGATAGGATATGATATTTCACAAATAGAAAAAAATAACAAAGAAAATTTTTTTTTATTAATAAGAGCTTACCAAATGCATTTTAGACAAAAGTTAGTAAATGGCAAATTAGATAAAGAAACATTGAAATTAATAATTTGTCACTTTAATCAAATATTGACCATTTAAACTTTTTGTTTTATCTGTCATTTTGAGATGGTGCGATGATCGCTTGATTTATCAAGAGGAAAGTCCGGGCTCCACTGGAAAATAAAACCAGGTAACACCTGGCAAGTGAAAGCTTAGGGAAAGTGCAACAGAAAACAAACCGCCTATGAATTTAGGTAAGGGTGAAAAGGTGAGGTAAGAGCTTACCGCAATATTGGTAACAATATTGGCATTGAAAACCCTTTTAGGAGCAAGGCCAAATAGGAGTAATGCTATATTCCAGTAAAGTTACTCGGGTAGGCTGCTTGAGACAAATGGCAACATTTGTCCTAGATTAATGATCATCAAATTTATAATTAAATTTACAGAACCCGGCTTATGCACCATCTTTTGTATTTAATAAGAACAAAAATAGAACAAATATTTTTATTTATTACCCATTGACGCCCATAATTTCCCATGATAACCCAAATATAGTTTTTTGGAGTTAGTTTGTATGAATTTATTTTTATCTGAATTTACTAATAAAGTAGATAAGAAAGGTAGAATTTCTTTACCCTCTATTTTTAGAAATGCTCTTCCAAAAAATAATAAAAATGAAATAATTCTATATAAATCTATAAAATTTAATTCAATTGAAGGATGCAATAGTAAAAGAATAAATGAGATAGCAGAAAGAGTAAACAAACTTGATATTTTCTCTGATGATCAGGATGATTTTGCAACATCTATATTCTCCGAGATTATTCCTACTAATTTAGATAAAGAAGGAAGGTTTTTAATACCTGAATCCCTTAAAAAACATGCAAACATATCTTTGGAAGCAACTTTTATAGGACAAGGACATTTCTTTCAAATATGGGAGCCAAAAGCTGCATTGGTAAGAAAAAAACAATCAAGAGAAAGGTTGTTGAAAGAGAAGAAGACTTTAAGTGCAATAATGTCAAATTTGAAAGTTAAAGATGGAAAATAAACACATACCTGTAATGATAGAAGAAGTTAAGTCTTATTTACCTATTGATAAAGAGTTAAATATAATTGATGCAACGTTTGGAGGAGGTGGATATTCTAAAACATTTTTAGAAAACTTTAAAATAGGAAAGTTAATAGCTATAGACCGTGATCCTTTATCTAATTTTTTTGCTAAAAAATTATCTGAAAAGTACAACAACTTTAAACTAATTAACGGATGTTTTAGTGAAATAGATAACTTAATAGAAAAAGAGAATATAGATAATAAAACACAATTTGATTTAATTGTTTTTTGACTTAGGATTATCAACTAATCAGTTAGAAGATCCAAAAAGAGGATTTTCTTTTCTTACAAATAATCCACTAAATATGGGTATGGGTAATAATAAAAAAACAGTTCTGGATGTTTTAAATAATTATTCTGAAAATGAATTGGCGAATATACTTTATAAATTTGGAGAGGAAAAATTTTCTAGAAAAATTGCTAAAAAAATAATTAATGCAAGAAAAATAAAAGATATAGAGAATACTGAAGAATTATCATTATTAATTAAACAAAGTTATAAAAATAAATCTAAAATTGATCCGGCAACAAGAACATTTCAAGCTCTTCGAATATATGTAAATGATGAGTTAAATGAATTATCAAAAGCTTTAGAAAAGAGTTTAAATCTCCTTAAAGTTAAAGGAAAAATTATAATAGTTTCTTTCCATAGTTTAGAAGATAGACTTGTGAAAGATTTTTTCAACCGCAATAGCGGTAAAAGATGGCGTTCCTCCCGCCACTATCCGGAGCTTACTGACGATGGTCCAATCACCTTAAAACTAATCACCAAAAAACCAATTAGACCATCAGATTTGGAAACAAACATAAATCCAAGATCTCGTTCAGCTAAGCTTCGGATAGCAGAAAAAATTTCAATTAATTAATATGAAATATTACAGTGCAATCATTTTTTTATTTATATCAAGTTTTTTTTCAGTACTTTTATTGTTATATTTTGCAAATATTACTAAAAATATTGAAAAAGAAAATTTTGTTTTATTAAGTAAAATAGAAAAATTAGAAGAGCAAATTAATATAAATGAAATAGAATTTAGTTATTATAAGAGTTATGAATATTTAATTAAAATGCATAAAATTTATTTTGAAATTCCTGAAAAAAATAATTTTAGTAATATAGTAAGTTTTCATGATTTTAAAAAACAAAATTTAGAAAACTTGCACACTGTAGGAATTAAGTAATTATAAGTGATTATCAAATCAAAAAACTTTAAAATTTTTGATAGCGATGCCTTAAAAAAATTTCATAAAAGAATTTTTTTCTCTATAATAGTTTTTTTATGTTGTTATTTCTTAGCTATTTTTAGAATAGCTGATGTTATGATATTGGAAATTAATTTAAAGAGTAATCAAAATTATCCTTTAATTTCTGAAAGAGGTAAAATTTATGATAGAAACGGACAACTATTATCAACAACAATTAATAGCCATTCTCTTTTTGTTAATACTTTAAAAATTAAAAAAGATAAAAAGATTCTTGCAAACGAAATATCATCAATAATTAATGTTAATAATGAAGAAATATATGATAAATTAATTTCAAATAAAAAATTTGTTTATCTAAAAAGAAATATTTCGCCAAAAGAACATCAAAAGATTATAGAGCTAGGTGAAATTAATCTTCAGACTTTAATAGAAAAAAAAAGAATCTATCCTTTTAGAAATATAGGTTCTCATATTCTTGGATATGTAGATATTGATAATAATGGATTAGCTGGAATAGAAAAAAGTTATGATGAAAATTTAAAGAATGGTGAGGATATATATTTAACACTCGATATCAATTTACAAAATGCCGTAACAAATGAACTATCAAAAACAATAAAAAAGTTTTCTGCAGAGTCAGGTTCAATAATAATAATGGATATTGAAAATTCTGAAATATTATCATTAGTTAATTATCCTGACTTTGATTCTAATAATGTTAATCAATCAAATTCTAATCAAAGATTGAACAGAGCTCTTCAGTCAAACTATGAGATGGGATCAACCTTTAAACCAATAACAGTTGCTATGGGTATTGACTTAGGAATAATAGATCATAACATGACTTTTGATGTATCTAAACCAATAAAAAATAAAATTGAAGATTGGGATCCATGCAATTGCAGTTTAAGTGTTAAAGAAATTATTGTTAGATCATCTAATATTGGAACTGCAAAAATTGCAGAAAAAATTGGAAAAGATAATCAAGTAGATTTTTTTAAAAAAATTGGCTTTTTTAAACCTATTAATATTCAATTAATTGAAGCAGCTAAGCCCTTTGGACAACCCTATCATTGGGGAAAAATGGAAACTATGACTATAGGTTATGGCCATGGTTTTGCTGTTACACCTCTGCATTTAGCAGCTGCATATAGTGGAATATTAAATGATGGCATTAAAACTGATCCTAAAATAATTATTGATGATAAAATAAAAAATTATCAAAAAATAATTCATAAAGAAACATCCAATTATATTTCTTATTTATTAAGATCAGTTATCCAAGAAACAAAAATTACTGGACCAAAAGTAAGAATTCAAGGGTATGACATTGGAGGAAAAACTGGAACTGCAGAATTAATTAATAGTGAAAATGATTATGATAAAGATCTAAATAGAACTATTTTTGTTAGTGCTTTTCCCATGTCAAATCCCAAGTATCTAATATTAAGTTTCATTGATAAACCTAAAAGAAAAAAAGAGAATAACTATAGTATTACATCAGCAACTGTAAATGCTCCTTTAGTGAAAGATATTTTAATAAAAATAATAGAGATCTTGAAACTTCCAAAAATAGATAATAAACAAATTCTTAATGCTGCCACATCAATAAAATATAATAAAATTAATGCTACTAACTGAAATTCCAAATTTTATAAAATGTAAAAAAATTTATAATTTAAAAAAAATTAGTTTCAATAAAGTCTATAGCAATTCTACTCATGTTTCAAAATCTTCAGTTTTTATTATTGAAAAGAAAACAAAATTAAAAAAAAAGTATATTAAAGAAGCAATTAAAAAAGGCGCTATAGCAATTATATCTAATGAATTTAATAGAAATATATCAATTACTCAATTTGTAGTAGTTAATATTAATCAAAGTTTATTAAATATTTTACAAAAAATAAGATCTAATAAACCTCTAAATACAATAGCAATTACTGGAACAAATGGAAAAACTTCAGTTGTTTGGTATATATCTCAAATATTATATTATAATAATATTCTAGTAAAAAGTTATGGAACTTTAGGTTATTATATAAACTTTAAAAAAAGATATAATTCACAATTAACAACTCCTGATTATACAATTTTGCATCAAACAGCTTATTCTGCTAAAAAAAATTTATACAATTATGTCTTTGAAGCTTCAAGTCACGCATTATCACAAAATCGTATCCGAGATTTAAAAGTAGATACTGCAGCTTTAACAAATATATCTAGGGATCATTTAGATTATCACAAAGATTTTAAAAAATATAAAGAGGCAAAATTAAAATTATTTTATAATCATTTAAAAGAAGCTGGTCATGCAATTTTAAATGATAAGATCTGCGGTATAGAGATTGTAAAAAATCAATTAAGAAAAAAAGTTAAAATTATTACTTATGGTAAGCCTAAAAGTGATATTAATATTACAAAAAGTAAAAAATATGTTGTAATTAAAATCTTTAAAAAAAAATATTTAATAAACATAAATTTAAACTCATCTATAGAGTTTGAAAATTTAGCGTGTGCCATCGCTTGTTCTTTATCTATTGATGTAAAGATAAAAAAAATACTTACTATTTTAAAAAAGATTATTAATCCTCCGGGAAGATTACAAAAAGTTTTAAATGATAACAAAAATTTTGAAGTATATATTGACTATGCACACACACCTGAAGCTTTAAAAGAAGCCTTAATTAGTAAAACATATAATAATAAAAAACCAAATCTTGTTTTTGGGTGTGGAGGAGATAGAGATAAGGGAAAACGAAAAAAAATGGGGAGAATAGCTAAACTATATGCTAATAAAATATATATAACTGATGATAATCCACGTTTTGAAGATTCATCAAAAATCAGAAAATCTATTTTAAAATATTGTAAAAACGATGCAATAGAAATACCTAAACGTAAAAAAGCAATAATAAGAGCAATACATGATTTAAATAAAAATGAGATATTAATAATAGCTGGAAAAGGTCATGAAGATTTTCAGGTTATAAGAGATATTTCATATCCATTAGATGACTATAAATTAGCATCAAAAGAATTAAGAAAAAAATAAAAAATGAAAAAGTTAACTGAATATTTAATTAATAATTTTGATAAAATTAAAATTAACAGTAACGATATTAATAAAGGTGATGTTTTTCTTGCGCTGGCTGGAAAAAATAGTCATGGTAATAATTTCATACAATATGCTATTAAAAATGGAGCAAGATATATAATTACAGATAAAAGACCAGATTTAACTCTCCAAAATAAAAATATTATAATAGTGCAAAATTCATTACAGTTTTTAAAAAAAATATCAGTAGAAAAAAGAAAGTTATATAAAGGAAAAGTCATCGGTATAACTGGAAGTATTGGCAAAACTAGTATTAAGGAAAATCTTAAATTTTTTTTAAATTCATATTTTATTATTTCTGCCTCTATTAAAAGTTACAATAATTATTTAGGTGTTATAATTTCACTAATCAATTTAAATTTAAAAAGTGATTTTGCAATATTTGAAATAGGAACTAGTGATTTTTATGAAATAAGAAAACTTACTTCTCTCGTAAAACCTTCCCAGGTTATTATTAGTAATATTTTTCAAACACATCTTGAAAATTTAGTAAATACTAGAAATATTGCTATAGAAAAATCTGATATATTCAATCCTAAATATAATTCATTAGCTGAATTATTGATTATACCAAATAAAAAAATCGAT
>CACJSL010000018.1 GCA_902596065.1 uncultured Alphaproteobacteria bacterium
GAAAAAAATATAATTTTTGCAATTGGCCCTGCAGGGACGGGAAAAACTTTTTTGGCTGTAGCTAAAGCAGTTGCTGCTCTGCACAGTGGAAGAGTAAACAAGATTATATTATCTAGACCAGCAGTAGAAGCAGGAGAAAAATTAGGTTTTTTACCTGGAGATCTTAAAGAAAAAGTAGATCCATTTTTAAGACCAATTTATGATGCTCTTTATTCTATGATGCCAGTTGATCAAGTTGAAAAAAAAATTAATAATGGAATTATTGAAATTGCTCCCATTGCTTTTATGAGAGGCAGAACCCTAGAGGATTGTTTTGTTATTTTGGATGAAGCTCAAAATACCACTAAAATTCAAATGAAAATGTTTTTAACTAGATTAGGTAAAAATAGTCAAATGGTTGTTGTAGGAGACACTAGTCAAATTGACCTTGTCAGTAGAAATGAATCAGGTCTATTAGATGCTGAAAAAAAACTTTCTAAGATAAATGATATAGGTTTCGTTATACTTAATGATAGTGATGTTGTTCGTCATGAATTGGTTAAGCAAATAATTAATGCATATGAATCAAAATGATTAAATTTACTGTAAATTGTAAATCTAAACATTGGCCAGCAAGAGTTAAAAAAATCAAATCTATAATTAAAAGAATTCTGAAATTTAAAAAAGATTTAAAATTCAGACAAGCTATTAACTATAATTGTAATATTATTTTAGCAGATAATAACCTTATTAAAAAAATTAATTATAAATTTCGAAAAAAAAAGCAATCTACTGATGTTTTAACTTTTGTTTCTGAAATTGGAAAAAAAAAGATTAAAAAATTAAAAATTTGTGATATTTTTATTTCGGCTGAAGTAATTAAAAAAGATGCTAAAAGAAATAACACTACATTTTATGATCATTTGACTCATATCTTGATTCATAGTTTTTTACATATTAATGGCTTTAATCATATAAAAAATAAAGATTATTATCAAATGAACAAAAAAGAAGTTTTAATTCTAAAAAAATTAGGAATAATCAACTCTGCTTTTAAATAAGTTATGGAAAATACAGAAAAAAAATCTCTTTTTAAAAATTGGTTAATAAAAAGGCTTTTATCTAATGAAACAACAAGAGAGGAAGCTTTAAATTATATAGCTTCTAATAATGAAAATACCAATATAGAAGACTCTGAAGAGAATAATGAAAAAAGTTTGATTAAAAATATATTGTCACTTGATGACAAAAGTGTTGAGGATATTATGGTTCCAAGAGCCGAAATAGTTTCAATAGAAATAAAGCAAAATATGAAAGAAATTCTTTCATTAATAGAAAATGAATCACATTCTCGAATGCCTGTTTTTGAAAATAACTTAGATAATGTTCTTGGTTTTTTACATGTTAAGGATTTAATTAAAAATAATAATGAAAATCATTTTGAATTAAAAAAAATTATTAGAGATATTTTATATGTTGCTCCTAAATCTCCAATATTGGACTTATTAAAAAGAATGCGATCTTCAAGAATTCATATAGGACTAGTTGTTGATGAATTTGGTGGAGTAGATGGATTAATCACTATTGAAGATTTAGTAGAAGAGATAGTAGGTGAAATTGAAGATGAGCATGATGCAGATGATTCTGAAGAAATCTTTCAAAAGATTGATGACAAAACTATTTTAGTAAAGTCAGGTTACAAAATAGAAGATATGGAAAAGTATTATGATGTTAAAATTAAAATTGAAGATGAGGAAATAGATACAGTGGGAGGTTTACTATTTTTTTTAGCAAATAAAGTACCTAAAAATAGTCAAGTATATAATTATGAGAATATATTGCAGTTTAAGGTAATTAAAGCTTCTGCTAGACGTATTGAATCTCTTCAAATAACAAAAATAAAATAAATTGATTTTTTTTATACTATTTTTTTTATGTGGTATTCTTGTTAGTTTTTTATACCCACCTTTTTTTTTAACTCCAATTGGTTTTTTTATATTTCCTTTTTTGTTTTATTTATTAAATCATAAAAATTATATTTCCCTAACTCATAAAAAACACTTTTTCTCAGGTTTTAGTTTTGGTTTAGGTTTTTTTATAATTTATTTGGGTTGGATAAAAGAACCTTTTTTTATAGAAGATATAACAAAAAAATATTTTATTTTTTCATATCTATTAATAATTTATTGTGCTCTTTATTATGGAATAATTTTTTATATAATAAGTTTTTTTAAAACAAAAATTATTAAATTATTTGCTTTACCTATGCTGATAGTTTTAGTTGAATTTATTAGCAATAATTTTATTTATGGATTTCCATGGCTTTCATTTTCTTTAGTCCATTCCAACAACATTTTTGGGAGTTCTTTTATTTATTTTTCTGGAACTTATTTTACTAGTTATATTACTGTCTTAATTTTTCTATTATTTAGCATATTTTTTATTGAAAATTTAAAATTAAGAAAAGTATTACAATTTTTTTATTTATTTGTTTTTTTACTTATCATTATTTTATCTTTAATAAGATACTATGATGCACAGTCTTCAAAATCTGATTCAATTAATATTTCTATTATACAAAGTAATTTTCACATTAATCAATATTTAGATCAAAATGAAAAAATAAAGAAACAAAAATTTATTTTGGATTTAATAAAAAAAAATACAAGTGAAATCATATTCTTTGGTGAAAATGATTATCCATTTTTGATGAATTTAAACAATATTAATTTAATTCAAAATCATATACAAAATAATCAAAGTGTTATTATAGGATCAACTAGAAAAGAAGATAATAATTATTTTAATTCAATATTTTTAATAAGAAAAAATGAATATTCTTATTTTGATAAACAAATATTAGTTCCATTTGGAGAATTTGTTCCCTTGAGAAATTTATTTAGCTTTATGGAGTATATATCAGGCTCACTTGATTTTACTGAAGGTACTATGGATAGAAATTTACAATTAAATAATATAAAAATATTACCAGTTATATGTTATGAAATTTTATTTTTTTGGAAATTGCTTGATAAATCAAATATCAACTCTGATATTATAGTAAATATTACAAATGACTCTTGGTTTGGAGATTTTTCAGGGCCGTACCAACATTTTTATTTTACTAAATTAAGAGCTGCTGAGTTTAACAAAACATTAATAAGAGTTTCAGTTAATGGAGTTTCAGCAGGTATCGATAATTTTGGAAAAATAATAGAATTTTCAAAACTTAATCAACATCAGAATAAAATCATTTCAATTCCAATTAATAGCAATAACATTCAATATATTAAATTGCACAAGATATTATTTTTTCTAATTTTTTTTCCTTTTTTAATTACTTTATTCATTAACAAAAAAGATGTTTGATTTTAAATATAAATTATTTGGAAGATCAAAAGGAAGAAAAAGAAATAAAAATTTAATACTTAATAATTTAGATGAATTTGATTTTAATATTAAAAAAGATTTAAATAAAGCATTATTCAATATTCTTGATATTGGTTCAGGCAATGGTGAAAATGCCATTTATTTGTCAAAGCTTTACCCAAATGCCAGAATTATAACTTGTGAAATATTTGAAGATGGTAACATTAATTTAATTAATCAAATAAATAAATTACATATTAATAATATTCTTTTATTTAAAGGCAATGCTTTACAGTTATTAGATGAGTTAAAAAAAGATATGATATTTAATCAAGTGTGGATATTATTTCCTGATCCTTGGCCAAAAAAAAGACATCATAAAAGACGTTTAATTAATCATGCTTTTTTAAATTATATATATAATTTTCTCAAAGACTCGGGTAGAATTATGATATCAACAGATTCAAATGAATACGTTCAATTAATGTTTAATTTGATTTATGAACTTAAACATAAATATAAATGGGAAAACCAAAATTATCAAACTTGGAACTATGAATTTCTAGATTTGGCTGAAACTAAATTTTACAAAAAAGCACTAAATTCAAATAGAAAATCGACTTTTTTTTCTCTAAAAAAGATTTAAGTCTTGAATATTTTAATTTTTTTTAATATAGGTGCATAAAATTTGATTAATTTCAAAGGTGGGGTTTCCCGCCTTTTTTTTGTATATTTTTATGGCTAAACAAAAAATTAAAGTAATAAGAGAAGAAATGCTGCAAGTTGCAAATAACGTTGCTCAAGAAAAAAGTATTGATAAGGATTCGGTATTTGAAGCTATGGAAATGGCCTTAGAAAAAGCAGCAAGAGTTAAATATGGATTTGAGCGTGATATTAGAGTTACGGTAAACAGAGAAAATGGAGATATAGATTTAAATTCCTATTTGGAAGTTGTAGAATCATTATCTGAAGAAAATCAAGTTAATCAAATTACACTTAAAGAAGCAATTAAAATTAATCCAGATATTAAAATAGGTGAATTTATAATAAAAAAACTTCCTCAAATAGATTTAGGAAGGGTTGCTGCACAGAATGCTAAAGGAGTAATAATTCAAAAAGTTAGAGAAGCAGATAAATCTAGACAATATAATGAATTTAAAGATAAAATAGGAGAAATAGCTGTAGGTGTAGTAAAAAGAACCGAATTTGGTAATTTAATAGTCGATCTAGGAAAAAGTGAAGCTATCATCAAGAGAGAAGAATTAATACCTAGAGAAGCATTTAAAAATGGTGACCGTGTCAGAGCTTATATTTATGATGTTAAAGAAGATGTAAAAGGTTATCAGATTTTTTTATCACGAACACATCCTCAATTTTTATCTCACTTATTTAAACAAGAAGTTCCAGAAATTTATGAAGGTGTTATAGAAATTAAAAGTGTAGCGAGAGATCCAGGTTCAAGAGCTAAAATAAGTGTTTTTACAGAAGACTCAACTATAGACCCTGTAGGAGCGTGTGTAGGAATGAGAGGCTCAAGAGTACAAGCGGTTGTTAACGAATTACAAGGTGAAAAAATTGATATAGTTATGTGGTCCGACAATCAAGCTACTTTTTTAGCTAATGCTTTAGCTCCAGCTGAAGTAAGTAAAATATTTTTATATGAAGAAAAAAATAAAGTTGAAGTAGTGATACCAGATGAACAATTAAGTTTAGCAATCGGAAGAAAAGGACAAAATGTTAAATTAGCATCTAACTTAACTAATTTAGAAATAGATATTTTAACTGAGGAAGAAGAAGCTGAAAGAAGACAAATAGAATTTAAGGAAAAAACTCAAATGATGATAAAATCTCTTGATGTAGAAGATGTTATAGCTCAACTATTGGTCACCGAAGGATATGTTTCAGTTGAGGGTATTGCTTCTGAAAGTGAGGAAAATTTAGAAAAAATAGAAGGATTTGATAATGATTTAGCAAAAGAAATCATTTCTCGTGCTTCTAATTATATTAAAGATCAAGATGAAGAAGATGTAAAAATTATTAATCAAAATATAAAGGATGAAGAATTAAAGAACTTAGAAGGAATAAATAATAAAATGCTATCACTTTTAGCTAAGAATAATATTGTAACTCTTAACGATTTTGCTGATTTAGCAACTTTTGAACTTACTGATAAAGAAGAAGGCATCTTTAAAAATCTCGACATTGATGAAAAAGTTGTCGATAATATGATAATGAAAGCCAGAGAAAAATGGTTTGTTGAGAAAAAGCAAGAAAAATAAGTAATTAAATAGGTAATTTAAATTGGATAAAGATAAAGATAAAGAAAATAAGAAAAAACCTTTAAAGCTATCATCCTCAGGGAGATTACAAATACGAAAGAATCTCGGTCCTTCAGGAGACAAACCTAGAAATGCAGGCCAAAAAAAAACAATTCAGATAGTTTTTCGCAATAAAAATAATCAACAAAAAAGTTCTTCTACAGCACAAAGTAATTTTAGGGGATCTTCCTCTTTTAGAACTCCAGGAGCTGCTTCTAAAAATATTCCACCAGCAAATTTTTTTAATCAGCCGAATAAAAATTACTCTGGTAAAAATAAAAAAACTTCAGAAGCAAAAAAAAGCTCTCCTAAAAAATCTACTTTAAAACCCCAAGATAATGATTTAGGAAAAATTAACATAAATAAAATTTTAGAACAAGAAGAACAAGAATTTGATAAATTTCCCAGTTTAGCAAAAATAAAAAGAGCAAGAGAAAAAGAAAAATTACAATCCCAAGACTCTACAGAACCTACTAATACAGGTAAGGAAATTACAATACCAGAAATTATAACTGTTCAAGATCTTGCAAATAGGATGGCTGAAAAGACAGCTGATGTAGTTAAAACACTTATGAAGATGGGGGTTATGGCAAATGCAACCCAATCTTTAGAAGCAGAAACAGCAGAAATTGTTGCTACAGAATTAGGTCATAAAGCTAAATTAGTTACAGATGATGATATTTTAAAAGAAATAGAGGACATAGATGATTCTAAAGAATTTTTACAACCTAGAGCGCCTGTAGTTACAATTATGGGTCACGTTGATCATGGTAAAACTAGTATACTAGATGCTTTTAGAAATTCTAATGTTGTTTCAGGAGAATCTGGAGGTATTACTCAACATATTGGAGCTTATCAAATTAATAATAATGATAAAAAAATTACTTTTATTGACACTCCTGGACATGCAGCTTTCTCTAACATGAGAGCAAGAGGATCAAAAACTACTGACTTAATTATACTTGTAGTTGCTGCTGATGATGGGTTAAAGCCTCAAACAATAGAATCTATATCGCATGCCAAAGCTGCTAACGTGCCAATTATTATTGCAATTAATAAAATGGATTTGCCAGCAGCTGATCCTGATAAGGTTAGAAATGAATTATTAAGTCATGAAATAGTTGTAGAAAAGTTAAGTGGAGAAGTCTTAGATGTAGAAATATCTGCTTTGAAAAAAACAAATTTAGAAAAATTAGAAGAAGCCATTCATTTACAAGCAGATCTTTTAAATTTAAATGCTAATCCAAACCGATCTGCTAGAGGGTCTATTATTGAATCAAAACTTGAAAAAGGAAGAGGTTCTGTTGCTACAGTTTTAGTTCAAAAAGGTACTTTAAAAATTGGAGATATCTTTGTATCTGGTTCTGAATGGGGAAAGGTAAAAGCTCTAATAGATGATAAAGGAAAAAATATAAAACAAGCTCCTCCATCTATGCCTGTTGAGGTCTTGGGTTTTGATGCTAATCCTTTGGCAGGTGATGATTTTGTAGTTGTTGATAATGAAAATACAGCTAGAAAAATAGCTGAATATAGATTTAATAAAAAACAAATACAAAAAAATAAAGTAGTAAAAACTAATGTCGAAGAAATGTTTGAACAAATTTCTGCGGGTGAATCTGTTACGTTACCAGTAATTATAAAAGCAGATGTTCAAGGATCGGCTGAAGCTATAGAAAATTCAATTACTAAATTATCTACAGAAGAAGTTAAAACCTCAGTAATACATAAAGGAGTTGGAGCTATTACAGAAAGTGATGTTGCTTTAGCAAATTCAGGGAAAGGATTTATAGTTGGTTTTAATGTTCGAGCAATACCTCAAGCAAGAGACATGGCAAAACGTGACGGAGTTAATATACAATACTACTCTATTATTTATGAATTAATCGATGATATTAAAAACCTAATGTCAGGACTATTGGATCCAGATATATCAGAGAAAATAACTGGAAATGTGGAAATCAGAGAAGTCTTTTCAATTTCAAAAGTGGGAAATATTGCTGGATGTTTTGTTAAAGAGGGTTTCATTTCTAGAAACTCAAAAATACGAATACTACGTGATAACGTTGTAATACACAATGGATCAATCAATAGTTTAAAAAGATTTAAAGAAGAAGTAAAAGAAGTAAAAACAGGCTATGAATGTGGAGTAATGATTGAAAATTATTCTGATATTAAGGTTAACGATATAATTGAGACTTTTGAAGTAGTAGAGTCAAAAAGAAAGTTGTAAAATAAAATTATATTTATAATTTTTTTATGACATCGCAAAGACAAATAAGATTTGGAGAATTAATTCGCTCTTTAATTAGTGATTGCTTACTAAAAGAAGATTTTTATGAGGTCGAAGTACCGTTTACCACTATTACAGTTTCTTTTGTAAAAATGTCTAAAGATTTAAAGATTGCCAATGTATATTTTATGCCCTTAGGTGGAGAGTTTAAGCAAAGTTTATTAGATATTTTAAATTCTAAAAAATATATTTTTCAAAAATATATAGCTAAAGCTAAATTACAATCAAAATTTACTCCTAAAATAAAATTTTATATTGATGATTCTTTTGAAGAAGCTGAAAAAATTTCTAAATTATTAATGAATAAACAAGTATCAAGAGATTTATAATGAATAAAGTTCAAGGCTGGCTAAATGTTTATAAACCTAAAGGAATTTCATCTTTTAATGCAGTTTACAAAATAAAAAAAAAATTTAATTTAAAAAAAATCGGTCATGGAGGAACATTAGATCCTTTGGCAGAAGGAGTATTACCAATCGCTATTGGCAAAACTACTAAATTAATACCATTTATAAACAAAAATATTAAAGAATATGAGTTTAAAATTAAATGGTGTGAGCAAACAACTACTGATGATAGTGAAGGAGAAGTAATAGCTAGATCTTTAAAAGTTCCTTCACCCTTAGAAATAAATAATCAAATATTAAAATTGAAAGGAAGTATTTTACAGAAACCTCCGTTTGCCTCAGCAATTAAAATTAATGGAAAGAAAGCCTATCAACTTTTAAGAGAAAAAAAAAACTTTCAAATTAAAGAAAGATTAGTTTTTCTTGATAAGGTTAGTTTGCTTGATTCTCAAAAACAAACCTCAAAATTTTTCATAAGATGTGGCAAAGGTTTTTATATTAGAAGCTTTGCAAGAGATTTAGGAGAAAAACTTGAGACTAAAGCCCATATATCATCTCTTAAAAGGATAAAAGTAGGTAAATTTGAAGCAAAAAATGCGAATTTACTGGACGATCTTCTAAATATAAGACAAAGGCTCTTTGAATTTAAAGGTTTCCACTCATCTTTATGTATGCTGGACGACATCTTGGCATACGAAATAGATGATGAGAAAGACATAACTAGTATTTCTCAAGGCAAGTCAATAAAGTTAGATATTAAAAAATTGATTAAAGCCCCTTTAGATTTGACTGATGAAAAATTTATTTTTTTAACAGTCAGGAAAAATGTTATTTCCTTTGGCAAATTAAGTGGGGATTTGTTTAAACCAAATAAAGTTTTATTATAGGAGCGATGATGTCGATATCAAAAGAAAGTAAAAAAACTATAGTTTCTAAATTTGCTATTAACCCAAATGACACTGGTTCAGTTGAAATACAAATAGCAGTTTTAAGTGAAAGAATAAATAATTTAATAGATCACTTTAAGGAACATAAACATGACAATCATTCTAAAAAAGGTTTATTAGCAATGGTTAACAAAAGAAAAAAGTTATTAAATTATTTATCAAAAAAAAATAATGAAAAATATAAGGAACTTATAAGTGTATTAAATATTCGTGGATAGTAAAGATTAAACAAATAATAATTATAAGATTAAAGTAAGAATAGGAAAATAAATGTTTGAAATAAATAAAGTTGAAATTAATTGGGCAGGAAAAAAATTAACATTAGAAACAGGTAGAATTGCAAGACAAGCTGATGCTTCAGTTTTGGCTACATATGGTGGAACTACTGTTATGGCAAATGTAGTAGCAGCAAAAAAAGAAAAACCGGATATAGATTTTTTTCCTTTAACTGTTAACTACCAAGAAAAATTTTATTCAGTAGGAAAAATACCAGGAGGTTTTTTTAAAAGAGAAGCCAGACCTACTGAAAAAGAAACATTAATATGTAGATTAATTGATAGACCTATTCGACCTTTGTTTCATAAAGACTTTAAAAATGAAACTCAAGTTATGTGCACAGTATTATCTCATGATCAAGAAAATGACTCCGATATTGTAGCAATGATAGCTACTAGTGCTGCGCTTACTTTATCTGGTTTACCGTTTATGGGTCCTTTAGGAGCTGCAAAAATAGGCATGCTTGAAGGAAAGCTAATTTCTAACCCAACTTTATCAGAAATGAAAAATTCAAATTTAGAATTAGTTGTAGCTGGTACTAATAAGGGTGTATTAATGGTTGAATCAGAGGCTCAACAACTATCGGAAGATGAAATGTTAGAAGCAGTAGAGATGGGTCAAAAGACTTATAATGAAGTTATTGATGCTATTATTGGCCTTGCAAAAAAAGCTGCAAAAGATCCTTGGGACATCAAAGAAAAAGCAGAAGAAATTAAAAATTTACCTTCTGAAATTGATAAAAATTATAAATTAAAATTTATTGATGCATATAAAGTTCAAGAAAAACAAAAAAGATCTGAATTATTAAATGAATTAAGAACTGAAATAAGTGAAAACTATGAGACAGAGCTACTAACCTCAGTTATTGTCAGTGATGCAGTAAAATCAATTGAAAAAGATATAGTTAGAAGTGAATTATTGAAGACTGGCAGTAGAATAGATGGACGTGATACAAAAACTGTTAGACCAATTAAATGTGAAGTTGGTGTCCTTGAAAGAACACATGGCTCTGCATTATTTACTAGAGGAGAAACTCAAGCGCTAGTAGTAACTACTTTAGGAACAGGTCAGGATGAACAACGTATTGATGCAATTGAAGGAGAATATAAAGAAAATTTTATGCTTCATTATAATTTTCCTCCGTACTCAGTAGGTGAAGTAGGAAGAGCAGGCTCTACCAGTCGTCGTGAAATTGGACATGGTAAATTAGCTTGGAGAGCAATCCATCCGATGTTACCTTCAGCAGAAAAATTTCCATATACTTATAGAGTGGTATCAGAAATTACTGAATCAAATGGATCAAGTTCAATGGCAACTGTTTGTGGTACATCCTTATCTCTAATGGATGCTGGTGTTCCTCTTGAAAAACCAATCGCTGGTATTGCTATGGGATTAATCAAGGAAGATAAAAATTATTTAGTTTTATCTGATATTTTAGGGGATGAAGATCATCTAGGAGATATGGATTTTAAAGTTGCAGGAACCAAGGATGGAATTACTTCTCTGCAAATGGATATTAAAATTACCAGTATCACTTCAGATATTATGAAAGAAGCACTTGCTCAAGCAAAAGAAGGAAGGCTCCATATTTTAAATGAGATGTCAAAAGCTATTGATAAATCTAGAGAAGAGATTTCTAATTATGCTCCTACGATAACAACTATTCAAGTACACAAAGATAAGATACGTGAAGTTATTGGAAAAGGTGGCGCAGTAATAAGGGAGATTACTGAAAAAACTGGCGCAAAAATTGAAATCAATGACGAAGGTCTTGTAAGTATTGCCGCGGTTGATGGTGAGTCTGGTCAAGCTGCAATTGATTGGGTAAACAGTATTGTAGAGGAGCCTGAAGTTGGCAAAGTATATGAAGGAAAAGTTGTAAAACTTATGGACTTTGGAGCTTTTGTGAACTTTATGGGTTCTAGGGATGGATTAGTTCATATTAGTCAACTTAAAAATGAAAGAGTTGAAAAAGTTAGTGATGTTGTTAATGAAGGGGATACTGTTAAAGTTAAGGTTTTAGATATTGACTCACGTGGCAAGGTAAAATTGTCAATGAAAGACGCTGATAAAGAATAACTTTTATGTTAAGCCTCCCTAAACTTATAGGCCATAGGGGGGTGAAGAATTTAGCTCCAGAAAATACATTAGACTCAATAGAATTAGCTCATAAACTGGGTTTGAAGTGGATAGAGGTAGATGTCAAAATTACGAAAGATAAAATACCAATAATTTTACATGATGATACACTTGATAGAACAACAAATTCCAACGGTTTAGTAATAGATTTTTTGTATGAGGAAATTAAAGTATTAGATGCAGGTTCTTTCTTTTTTAATTATAAAACCAATATTTTTATTCCCACTTTAGAAGATATTTTTAATTTTTGTATAAGGCATGAAATGGGTATTAATATTGAATTGAAACCTAATAAAGGCTTTGAAATAGACAATGTTAAAGCTATTTCAAAAATAATTTCTAAATATCAAGACTTAAGTAATTTTTATTTTTCAAGCTTTGATTTAAAATCCTTGCTTGAAATGAAAAAAATTTTTCCAAATTTTTATTATGGTTTATTAATTGATAATTTTGAGAATAATTGCTCTTTGTATGAATATATAAAAATTTGTAATAATTATAATTTTTTTAATTTTGGATTAAATAAAAAGCTTATTAATAATGAAATAATCAATGAAATTAAAAAAAATAATTTAATTATAACTACCTATAGCGACAAAAATATTAAATTAATTGAAGCCAATGACCTTTGGAAGTTGGGAGTAACAAGTATATTTATTGATGATCCAAGTTACTTTGAAATATAAATAGTTACTTCGGTATGCCAATTATATTAAAGCCACAATCTACATAATGAATTTCTCCAGTAACAGCTTTAGATAAATCACTAACAAGATACAAAGCGCTGTTCCCAATTTCATTTAATTCTACATTTCGATTTAATGCTGAATTTTTTTTAGTATAGTTAAATATTTCCCTTGAATTAGTTATTGCTGCACCAGAAAGTGTCCTCATTGGACTTGCTGATATTGCATTAACTCTTATTTTCTTATTTCCTAAATCAACACTAAGATACTTTACGCTCGTTTCTAAAGCTGCTTTTGCTATACCCATAACATTATAATTCGGAATAACTTTATTTGATCCATGAAATGTTAATGTTAATAAGCTTCCTTCCTCATTTAATATTTTAGAAGAGAGTTTAGCAATTTTAGTAAAAGAAAAACAAGATATGTTAAGGGTTTTAATAAAGTTTTCTTTTGACGTAGATATATATCGACCATTTAATTCAGATTTATCTGAGAAGGCAACAGCATGAATTACAAAATCAATTTTTTGAAACTTATCTTCAACAATTTCAAAACATTTTTTTAGAGATTCTTTTTTATCTAGGTCACATTCAATTAAAAAACTGTTATTTAATTTTTCTGCAAGAGGTTTAACTCTTTTTAATAGTGACTCATTTTGATAGGTTAATATTAATTCCGCCCCATTTTCTGAAAGCTTTTTCGCTATACCCCAAGCAATTGAGTGATCATTTGCAATTCCAAAAATTATTCCTTTTTTATTTTTAATCATTAAATTTTGAAAAAATTAGAGTTGCATTCGTGCCACCAAAGCCAAAGCTATTTGACATAACATTTTGAATGTCATCTTTATCAATTGTTTTTTGAAGAATATTATGTTTTTTAGCAATATCATCTAAGTTTTCAATATTAGCTGAACCACTTAAAAAATTATTTTTTAACATTAATAATGAATATATTGCTTCATGCACTCCAGTTGCACCTAAAGAATGACCTGTTAGTGATTTTGTAGAGCTTATATAAGGTTTGTCTTCATTAAAAACTTCTGAAATTGCTTCTAGTTCTTTTATATCTCCTATTGGAGTGCTTGTTCCATGAGAATTTATATAATCTATTTTACCGTTTATTTTTTTAAGTGCCAACTTCATACATCTTGTTGCACCTTCTCCTGAAGGCTGGACCATATCGTGGCCATCAGAAGTTGCACCATAACCAGTTACTTCAGCATAAATTTTTGCTCCTCTAGATTTTGCATGTTCTAATTCTTCAAGAACAATCGTTCCTCCTCCTCCAGAAATTACAAAGCCATCTCTATTTTTATCATATGCCCTTGATGATTTTTTTGGATCGTCATTATATTTGGAGGATAAAGCACCCATAGCATCAAAAAGAACAGACATTGTCCAGTGCAATTCTTCTCCACCGCCAGCAAAAATTATATTTTGCTTACCCATTTGAATAAGTTCATATGCATTGCCAATACAATGAGAACTAGTTGAACAGGCAGATGTAATTGAGTAGTTAACTCCTTTTATCTTAAATGGAGTTGCAAGTGTTGCTGAATTGGTACTCGACATAGATCTTGGGACCATAAATGGCCCTACTTTTTTGGATCCACCACTTTTAGCTAAATCAAAGGACTTCATTAGATTAAATGTAGAAGGACCTCCAGATCCTACAATAATCCCAGTCATTTCATTAGAAACTTGGCTTTCATTTAACTCAGCATCTTTTATGGCATCTTTCATAGATATATAATTGTATGCAGCACCATCACCCATAAATCTTAATGTTCGTCTATCAATTTCATTTTCCAATTTTATATTAGGTTTTCCATGAACTAAACTTCTAAAAGAATACTCTTCATATTCTTGAGCTTTAGATATACCAGAGTTTAATTCTCTTAAATTTTTAATAACTGTTTTTTGATCATTACCAATACAAGAAACGATTCCTATTCCAGTTACTACTACTCTTTTCATTTTTTATTTATTGGGGTTAAATAGCCCAACTTTCATATCTTTAGCTTGATAAATTGATTCACCATCAGCTTTTAAAACACCGTCGGCTACACCTAAAATTAATTTTCTTAGAATCAATTTTTTTAAAGAAATATGATAAGAAACTTTTTTAACAGTATTTAATACTTGGCCAGTAAATTTAACTTCTCCAACACCCAATGCCCTTCCTTTACCTGGCTGACCTAACCAACCGAGATAAAACCCAACAAGTTGCCACATGGCATCTAAACCAAGACATCCTGGCATAACAGGATCATTTTTAAAATGACAATCAAAGAACCACAGGTCAGATTTTATATCTAATTCAGCTATTACTTCGCCTTTAGAGAATGTTCCTCCATTTTCATTAATATTTATAATTCTGTCAAACATTAACATTGGAGGCAATGGCAACTGCGCGTTACCTTCACCAAAAAGCATACCTTTCCCACACTCTATAAGTTTTTCGTAACTAAAAGAATTTTCTTTCATTTTGATATATAGATATAGTTTATTAAAATATTTTCAATTAAATCTTTATTTTTTAGATAGTATTAAATTACATTTAGGATTTTTATCAATTTTAATATGGTTAAATGATAAAGATTTACAATTTATTAAAGTTAGGAAATTATTATTTTGATTAAATTGCATTAAAAAATTTATTGTTTTTTGTGCACTTAATAAACCTGCAAGCCCTGCAGCAGTACCAAGAATGCCTACAGTTTCACATCTAGCCAATTCCATATCATTGTTATTAGGAAATATGCACTCCAGACATAAATGATTTTTTTTATTATTAACAAACAAAGCAATTTGAATGTCAAATCCAACAACTGATGAACTTAAAAGAGGAATAGAATTACTTTGACAGTAATTATTTACTAATTTCATTGTTTTCCAATTATCTGTTGCATCGATAACAATAGAAGATTCTTTTAAAAGATCTAAATTATCTTTCGAAATTTTTTTATGATATGATTTAATATTGGCAAGTGGATTAATACCTTTTAATCTTTTCTTAGCAATTACAGATTTTTTTTCTCCAATATCATTTATTGAAAAAAGAGTTTGTCTGTTTAAATTATTTTTTTTAATTATATCTTGATCAAATATTTGTAAATTTTTTATACCACTAGATATTAGATACTGAGCTGTAGGACATCCTATACCTCCAATTCCAATAATACTTATATTTTTATTTTGTAATTTTTTGAAATCTTTAAAATTAAACTCATCCAAGATGAGTTGTCTAGAAAAGATTTCTAGTTCTTCTTTATTGATATTCATATTACAATTTCTTATTTACATCTTTTCAATTAATTCAACTATATGTTTAGCTACTTTTATTTTTGACATTTTTTTAAAATCAACTTTTTTCTTTTTAGTTACAAAGGTCACTTTATTAAAATCTGAATTAAAAACATCATTATATTTATTTATTTTGTTAACTATTATTGCATCACATTTTTTTTCAAAAAGTTTTTTTCTAGCATTTGATATATGATCTCTTGTTTCTGCTGCAAAACCAACAATAACTCTTGGACGATTTTTTTTAAGATGAGATACTTCTTTAAGTATATCCTTATTTTTTTTTAATTTAATAATTTGTAAATCATTTTTTTTAATTTTATTATTAGATTTATTTAATGGAGTTAAATCACTTACAGCAGCAGCAAAAATTGCTATATCAACCTTTATATTTTTTTTTACTGCATTATACATTTCGTTAGCTGTTTTTACTTTTATTAATCTTGATTCTAATGGTGCTTGAATATTTGTAGGCCCAGATATTAAAGTTACTGATGCTCCTGATAAAATCATCTGCCTAGCTATTTCATATCCCTGCTTTCCAGTTGAATTATTTGTTATATTTCTTATTGGATCAATGGGTTCTATTGTAGGTCCAGCAGTAATCAAACATTTTTTATCTTTAAAAATTTGGGTTTTGTTTACATTTTGGATTATTAAGTTTGTTATCGTTTTGATATTCATTAGTCTTCCTAAGCCAACTTCACCACAAGAAAGTTTTCCATACTCAGGTCCTATAAATTGGATACCAAGATTCTTAAGATTTGAAACATTTTTTTGATTGATTTTGTTATTCCACATTTCAGAATTCATAGCAGGAATAAAAAAAATATTCTTATTAGAAGCCACAAGTGCAGTACTAGCTAAGTCATCAGCTATTCCATTTGAATATTTTGCAATTATGTTGCTTGTAGCAGGACATACTATAACTAAATTGTTTTTTCTTGTGAGATCAATATGAAGCATTTTATTATTCTTTTCATCAACATCAGAATAAATTTTGCCTGATATTATTTTTTTTAGTTTCTTTAAATTTATCATTTTTTTAGCATTTTTCGTAACTATACAATCTATTGATATATTTTTTGATGATAAAATTTCAAAGATTTCCTCACATTTTTTGATAGCTATTGAACCTGATATTATAAATAAAATTTTCATAATTCTAAATCTTATAAGCAATATGTATTGAAAC
>CACJSL010000019.1 GCA_902596065.1 uncultured Alphaproteobacteria bacterium
TATCCAATATAAAATTTTAATTACCAATGCTATTATTGCAGAAAAAATTATTATTTTTTGAAAAAAAATTATTTCATATCTTACAATATAAATTGCAGTATAAATAAAAATCAATAATAAGACTAAAAGATCTAACCCTTTTGCTATCTTTTTTAAAAGTTTTGTCATGATAATTTTATAGAAAACAAATTAGAAGGAGTCAGTGTAAGATCGGCAAAAATTTTTGCACATACAATTAATACTATTATTGCTAGAATACCTCTAAGATATTCAGCTTTTAACTTTGTTCCTATACTTGCTCCAATTTGTGCTCCAATTACACCTCCAATAATCATAAGGGCAGCAAGAACAATATCCACTGTTTGGTTAAGGTATGATTGAAAAAAAGTAGAGTTTGCTGTTACAAAAATTATTTGAAATAGAGAAGTGCCTACTACAACATTTGTTGACATCCCTAAAATATAAACCATTGCAGGGATCATAATAAAACCTCCACCTACGCCCATCATGGCTGACAATAAACCTACAAAGAAACCAATTATGATTGGGGGTATTGCGCTGATATATAATTTAGAACGATGGAATCTTAATTTAAAAGGTAACCCATGAATCCAAGAATGCTGATGTAATTTTGTTCTGATAGATGAGGTTGTTCTATATTTTGATATCGTTGTTCTAGCACTTTCAAATGCCATACTAAAACCTATAAAACCTAAAAAAATTAAAAAAAGCATTTGAATAACCATATCTATTTGTCCAAATCCTCTTAAAAGTTTAAATAGGTTTACTCCTACTGTTGATCCAACAACACCTCCAATTAATAAAAAAAAACCCATTTTAAAATCTACATTTTTTCTCCTCCAATGAGCCACAACACCAGATACGGAAGAAGCTAAAACATGAGGAGCTTCAGTTCCAACTGCAACAGCTGGCGGAATTCCTAAAAAAATCAATAACGGAGTCATTAAAAAACCACCCCCAACTCCAAATAATCCAGAAAGTCCTCCAACAACCATACCAATAAAAATTATTAGCAGAATATTTATATTCATTTCAGCAATGGGAAGATAAATTGACACTAAAATTACTATATTCTTATACTTTTGATTTTTCTATCTTTTTTGGTATTTTTTTTAAATAAATCTTTTTTCAATATCTTCCGCTTTATTTATATCTATTTGAGTATTTATATTAAAAAAAGGATCATAGTCTTTTGCGTTAAATTCAAGAAATTCTAAAGGATGATTCTCAGCCCATTCTAAAATTTTTCTTGTTCCAGACTCTAAATTTTCATTTAAGCTAGTTAGTAAACTAGTATGCCATGCTCCAATTATAGGATGAATTTTATCATTTGATTTGGCTAAAACAATTTTAGAATCTTGATTAATTTTTTCTTTGAAACAAGAAACTAAATTTAAAGGAATAAAAGGAGTATCGCCAGGTAAAGTTAATAACCAATCTACTTTTGGCTTGTTTTTATTCAACCATTGCATTCCGGCATGAATCCCAGCTAAAGGTCCTAGATAACCTTGCTTTACATCTTTTATGATGGGAAATTTATATTTTGATATTTCTTTGTCTTCAATATTAGAATTTATAATAATTTTATCAATTTGAGGTTGAATTCTTTCTAATATTATATCAAAAATTTTTTTGTTATTTATTTTTATAAGTGATTTGATACCACCACCTAATCTGCTAGATTTACCACCTATCATAATTACTACTGCAATTTCACTATATAATTTATGCATCAATGTTTTAATCTTTTATGACCTGATAATATTGTGTATCTTTTACCTTTTGCCCTTCCAATTAAAGTTAGATTAGTTTTTTTTGCTATTTCTACTCCCCATGAAGTGAAACCTGATCGAGATATTAATATAGGAATTTTCATTTTAACTGTTTTTATAATCATTTCACTAGTGAGCCTCCCTGTAGTATAAAATATTTTATTTTCAGGATTGATATTATTTAAAAACATATAGCCTGAAATTTTATCAACTGCATTATGTCTACCTACATCTTCCATATAAATCATAGGTTTATTTTTATTAATAATTACACATCCATGTACTGCTCCAGCTTCTAAATAAAGACTAGGTATCTGATTTATTTTTTTTGAAATTTCATAAATCCATTTATGTCTTATTATAATTTTAGACGTAATCTTTATTTTTTCAATTTCCTCATAGATATTTCCAAAAACTGTTCCTTGAGCGCAACCGCTAGTTATGATCTTTTTTTTTAATATTTTTTCATAATTAGTCTTTTTATTAGTTCTAACTACAATTAAATTAAGATCTTTATCAAAATCTATTGATCTAATTTTATCTTTTTTCCCTATCATATTTTGATTGAGCAAATATCCTATGGCCAAATATATAGGGTGATCAAGGATACACATAAGAGTAACTATCTCTTGTTTATTAAGAAAAATAGTTAATGCACCCTCTTTAATGATTTTTGTACTAATTCTATTATTATCTTGATCTAAACCTTCAATTTTTTGTGTTAAAGAATCATTATGAATATTAGGAAATAATGAGTGTTTATTTTGCCGAGTCATATTAATAAGTTAAATATAATATAAATGAATATACTAGAAATTATTTTAAATGCTTTAAAATTAATAATTTTAATTGATCCAATTCTTTATGAAATTATTTATTTATCTCTAAAAGTAAGCCTCATAGCTCTTATTTTATCGTCATTTATTGGTATTATTATAGGGTACATACTTGCATTAAAAAACTTCTATTTTAAAAATTTTTTTTTAATTTTAATTAATTCATTTATGGGAATCCCACCTGTTGTAGTTGGTTTGATAGTATACTTTTTTATAGCATATGGAGGTCCATTAGGAATTTTTAAGTTATTGTACACGCCTACTGCTATGATTATGGCACAAATGATTATTATTTTTCCTATAGTGGCTTCTCTTTCTCATGAAATTTTTAATCAAAATTGGTTAAAATATAAAGATCAAATTCGATCTTTAAATATGCCTTTTATTGGTACTTTAAAACTTTTAATACTTCATAGCTATTTTCTTTTAATCACTGTTTTGCTATCAGCTTTTGGAAGAGCTATTTCCGAAGTTGGCGCTGTAATGATTGTTGGAGGTAATATTGATCATTATACCAGAGTAATGACGACTGCTATTTCTCTAGAAACTAGAATGGGCAATCTTGAATATGCTATGGCCTTAGGAATAGTTTTAATTTTTTTAACAATGATTATTTATTCTCTAGTATATATGTTTAATTTAAAAAAAAGATAAAGATGAAAGTTATTGGAATTGTAGGTCTTAAAAATTCTGGCAAAACTTTTTTTGCCCAAAAAATTATTTCAGGTTTAACTTCTAGAGAACTTGAAGTTGCCGCCATAAAGCATGCTCATGATGGTTTTGAAATTGATCACCCTCAGACAGATAGTTTTCTTCATCGTAAAGCTGGAGCAAAAGAAGTTATAATTAGTTCTTCCAAGAGATGGGCAAAGATAACAGAAATCAAAAATAAAGATGAAAAAAAATTAAATGAACTTCTTAAAGAAGTCCAAAATGCTGATATAGTTATTGTTGAAGGATATAAGAATGATATACATCCAAAAATTGAAATTATTAAAAATTCATCAGATAAATCTGATTTTTTGTTTAATAAATTAAAAAATGTTATTGCAGTTATCTCTGAACAAAAAATTGATTTATGTAAAAAAAAACAATTTAAAAAAAATGAAATAAATGAAATTATTGAATTTATTATAAATTATAATGACAAATAAGAATCCCCTAACAAAAGATAAAATACTTAAACTACTAAAGAAAGATATAAAACTTAAATTAGGTTCAGAGTTAATTGGTCTTGAAAAATCTTTAAATAGATTTTTAGCTAAAGATTTAGTGAGTAAATTATATTTGCCACCATTTAATAATTCTGCAGTTGATGGGTATGCTTTATTAAAAAGTAATCTTAATAATAGTAATATTTTAATAAATAATAAAAGAATAGTAGCTGGTGACAATCAAAATATATATTTAAAAAAAAATACAGTATCTAGAATATTTACTGGTGCAAAAATGCCCTTAAATTCAAAAACTGTAGTTATGCAAGAAAATGTTAAATTATTTAATGACAAATTAAAAGTTAATAAATTACCTAAATATGGTGAAAATTGTCGTCTTAAAGGAGAGGATATTAAGAAGGGTCAAAAAATTTTAGAAAAAGGTGAAAAGATTAAAGTTAATAATATTAACCTCATAGCTGCAATTGGCAAAAAAAAGATCATTGTAAATAAAAAAATTAAAATTGGATATTACACCAGTGGTAATGAATTACAAAAACCAACTGAAAATTTAAAAGGTTCTGAAATAAATAATTCAAACTTTTATTCTTTGCATGCTTTATTAAATCAAGCCTATATAAAACAGAAGTTTTTAGGTAATTTAAAAGATAATAAAAAACTTATTATAAGCAGCCTTTTAAAAAATACAAAAAAATTTGATATTATTATAACAACGGGAGGAGCTTCGGTAGGAGAAGAGGATCATTTGATTGATTCAGTTAATCAAATTGGAAAAGTTTATTTTTGGAAAACTGCTATTAAACCAGGAAGGCCATTAGCTATAGGAAAGATAAATAAAACAATTATTATTTGTTTACCTGGAAATCCTGTTTCAGTACATTTGTTATATGGCATGTTAATTAAGCCTTTAATTGAATATATATGTAGCGGAAAGTTAAATTTGCCTAAAAGCACAAAAGTAAAAGTTAATTTTTCTATGAAAAAGAAAAATAAAAGATTGGAGTGGTTAAGGGTTATGGTTCAAAAAAATAAAGATGAACTAATTGTAAATAAATTTCCCAAACAAGGGTCAGGAATGATTTCTTCCATTGCTTATTCTGATGGTATTATTGAGATACCTGAGAGGGTTAGTTTTATTTCTAAGGGAGAATATTACTCATTTTACTCTTATGAAGATATATTTGATTAATCTAAATCTTAAATTTAATATATATTTTTGATTCACTTTTTATTATATCAATTAAAGAGTAATTTGACTGCTTGCAATAATGTCTAAAATCTTCTTCAGCTAAAGGATCAGTACATATGACTTTGACTATTGCTCCACCTGACAATGTTTGGCATAAATTTCTAGCTTTTAAAACTGGAATAGGGCATTCAGTACCTGAAGTATCTAAGATTATTTCATTTTTTTCAACTTTATCTTTCATAACTTTATGATAACGATATATAAATCTTAATAAAAATATAATGAATAAATTTATTTCACAAACTAATACAGCATTAAAAAAGAAAAAAAAACGCTGGACTACAAAAGGACGTCAAGTTGAAGATATTTTTTTAAATGAAGTTTCTAAATTATTATATGGAAAAGACTTAAAAAGAGATGAATTAATAGAATATTTACATATCATTCAAGATAATTTTGGTGTTTTGTATGACAAGCATCTTGTTGCATTAGCTTCACTCTTAAACATACCATATACAGAGGTATATGAAGTCGCTACATTTTATGCACATTTTAATATTGTAAAAAATACTGATAACTATCATCCTATAAAAATTATAAGAGTATGTGAAAGTCTAACATGCGAACTATATGGGGCAAAAAAACTTCTTAAAGATTTAAAACAAGTAGAAGATAAAAATATTAAAGTTGTTCCTGGCCCCTGTATGGGAAGATGTGATGTGGCTCCAACAGTTTGTGTAGGCAAAAACTATGTTGATAATGCATCACTAAGCTCAGTTGCAGAAACTATTAAAAAAAATGATTTTGATGCAGTTATTCCAAAATATATTTCTTTAGAAGATTATAAAAAAAATGGTGGATATAAAATATCAACCAAAATTAGTGAGGGTAAAATAACAAATGAAAAAATCATTGAATTTTTGAAAGATAGTGGATTGAAAGGTAAGGGGGGTGCAGGATTTCCAACAGGTATGAAATGGGAAATAGTTTCAAAGTATAGTGGTAAAAAATATGTTGCTGTAAATGGAGATGAAGGTGAGCCTGGAACATTTAAAGATAGATTTTATTTAGAAAAAGATCCTCATAGATTTCTAGAAGGAGCACTGATTGCTTCATTGTTTATTAAAGCTTCAAATGTTTATATTTATATGAGAGATGAATATCCTTCTGTGATACAAATTTTAAATAATGAAATTAAGAATTTAGAAAAAGAAAAAATAATTCCTGAAGGACATTTTATTTTAAGAAGAGGAGCTGGAGCATATATATGTGGAGAAGAGTCAGCAATGATAGAGAGTATAGAAGGTAAAAGAGGTCTTCCAAGACACAGACCGCCTTATGTAGCTGAAGTAGGCTTGTTTGGTTTCCCAACACTCACTAACAATCTTGAAACTCTGTTTTGGATTAGAGATATAATTGAAAGAGGGTCAAAATGGTTTTCAGAGCAAGGTAAAGATGAAAAAAAAGGCTTTCACAGTTTTTCTGTATCTGGCAGAGTAAAAGAGCCTGGTGTAAAAGTTGCCCCAGCTGGAATTACAATTCAAGAGTTAATAGATAATTATTGTGGAGGTATGGCAGATGATCATACATTTAAAGGATACCTTCCTGGAGGTGCGTCTGGAGGAATTTTACCTTCAGAAATGAACAATATTCCTTTAGATTATGGTTCTAAAGAATTAACTGAAGCAGGATGTTTTTTGGGATCTGCTGCAATTGTAGTATTATCTGATAAAGATAGTATGAAAGATGTAGCGTTAAATTTATTAAAGTTTTTTGAAGAGGAAAGTTGTGGTCAATGCACACCATGTCGAGCCGGTACAGAAAAAACAGTAAAGCTAATGAAAGAAAAGATTTGGAATAAAGAAAAACTAGCTGATCTTTCGGAAGTAATGTCTCAAGCTTCTATTTGTGGTTTAGGTCAAGCAGCCACAAACCCACTTAATTCAGTTCTGAAATTTTTTTCAAAAGAGATAAGTTATGAGTGATAACAAAATAAAATTTTATCTTGATAATAAAGAAGTTGAGGCAAACCAAGATGAAACAATATGGCAAGTAGCTAATAGACTTGGGAATGAAATTCCTCATTTATGTTATGCAAACAAACCTGGTTACAGAGCTGATGGAAACTGTAGAGTTTGTATGGTTGAAATTGAGGGAGAAAGAGTACTAGCAGCTTCATGTATTAGAAAACCTTCGATTGATATGAAGGTTCTAACAGCATCAGATAAAGCAAAAAAATCTAGAGAACTAGTTTTTGAATTATTATTAGCAGATCAACCGGAAAGAGAAGTTGCGCATGATAATAATTCAGATTTTTGGAATTGGATCGATAAAGTTGAACTAAAAGAAAATAGATTTCCAAAAAAAACACCTTGTCAGCCGGATAGTTCTCATCCTAGTATGGCAGTAAATTTAGATGCCTGTATTCAGTGTAATCTTTGTGTCCGTGCGTGTAGAGAGGTTCAGGTAAATGATGTTATAGGTATGGCCTATAGAGGCGAAAATTCAAAAATTGTTTTTGATTTTGATGATCCTATGGGAGATAGTACATGTGTTGCTTGTGGTGAATGCGTGCAGGCTTGTCCAACTGGAGCCCTTATGCCTGCTAGTATCGTTGATACAAAAGGTGTAGGTCAAAACAAGATAGATAAAAAAACTGAAAGTGTTTGCCCTTATTGTGGTGTTGGATGTCAAATAGAATACAATGTTAAAGATAACGAAATTAAATATGTAAACGGGATTGATGGTCCAGCTAATAAAAATAGACTCTGTGTAAAAGGGAGATTTGGCTTTGATTATGTTAGCAATCCAGAGAGGCTAACTAAACCTCTAATAAGAATAAAAGGAAAGGAAAAAGATTTACATCCGAGTATTAACTTCTCCAATTTGCATGAGTATTTTAGGGAGGCTACATGGGATGAAGCATTAGATCATGCTGCAAATGGATTTCTCGAAATTAAAAAGAAAAGAAATGGTAAAAGTAATCTAGCAGGTTTTGGATCAGCTAAATGTTCAAATGAGGAAGCATATCTTTTTCAAAAACTTATTCGTACTGGTTTTAACACCAATAATGTAGATCATTGCACACGTCTTTGTCATGCCTCATCTGTTGCCGCCTTACTTGAAACTATTGGTTCAGGTGCTGTAACTGCTCCATTTTATGAGGTAGAACATTCAGAAGTTATAATTGTAATTGGCGCTAATCCAACTGAAAATCACCCTGTTGCTGCAACTTTTTTTAAAAATGCAGCCAAAAAAGGATCTAAACTAATTGTAATGGATCCAAGAGGTCATGCGTTAAAAAAACATGCAACTCATATGTTACAATTTAAACCAGGATCAGATGTTGCTCTTCTTAATTCTATAATGAATGTTATTATTGAAGAAAATTTATTTAATGAAGAATATATTATAAAACAAACTTCAGGATTTGTAGAATTAAAGAAGCATTTGATGAATTACCCTCCAGAATTAATGGAAGAGCAAACCGGTATAAGTGCAGACATGATTAGAGAAGTTGCAAGACTATTTGCAAATACTGATAAGGGATTAATTTTTTGGGGAATGGGTGTATCACAACATGTACATGGTACTGACAATGCTAGATGTTTAATATCTTTAGCTTTGATGACTGGAAATGTTGGTAGGAGAGGTTCAGGACTCCATCCACTTAGAGGTCAAAATAATGTTCAAGGTGCCTCTGATGCTGGGTTGATACCGATGATGTATCCTGACTATCAGTTAGTAGAAAAAGATGAAAAAAAAGATTTTTTTGAAAAATTTTGGAACACTTCCTTGGATGATAAAAAAGGTTTGACTGTTGTTGAAATTATGGATGCAATTCATGACAATACAATAAAGGGTATGTACATTCTTGGAGAAAATCCAGCAATGTCTGATCCAGATCTAAATCACGTAAGAGAAGCTCTTCAAATGTTAAAACATTTAGTAGTTCAGGATATTTTTTTAACAGAAACAGCAACATATGCTGATGTAATTTTTCCTGCTTCAGCTTGGCCAGAAAAAAATGGAACTGTTACCAATACGAATAGGCAAGTTCAAATGGGACGTAAAGCTCTTGAAGCTCCTGGTATGGCAAAAGAAGATTGGTGGATCACAAATGAATTAGGCAAAAGAATGGGATTAGGTTGGAATTACAAACATCCAAAAGAAATATATGAGGAAATGGCCATGACTATGCCTTCACTAAATAATATTTCTTGGGATAGATTAGAGAAAGAAAATTCAGTTACTTATCCAAGTAAATCCCCAACAACTCCTGGTGACGAGATAGTATTTGGAGATAAATTTCCAAATGAAACCGGAAGAGGAAAATTTGTTCCTGCTAGTGTTACATCACCTAATGAATTACCTGATAAAGAATTTGAAATGATCCTTACCACTGGAAGACAATTAGAGCATTGGCATACTGGATCTATGACAAGAAAAGCTTCTAATTTGGATGCTATTGAACCTGAAGCAACTGTTTCAATATCACCGAATGAAATTTTAAAGAATAATATGACGCCTGGAGATAAAATTAAAGTTTCAACCAGAAGGGGCGCTATCAATATAAGAGTAAGACAAGACCGGGCTATTCCTGAAGGAGTGATTTTTATACCTTTTTGTTATAATGAAGCAGCAGCAAATTTATTAACTAATCCAGCTCTTGATCCTTATGGTAAAATTCCTGAATTTAAATATTGCGCAGCTAAAATAGAAAAGATAGTTTAAATTTATGAAAAAAATATTAATTTTAATTACTTTAATTTTTACTCCAATTTCTGGATGTTCAACACTTAGTGAAATTAATGAAAAGGCAAAAGGTGATGGAGTTCCTTATATTCCTGGAATTTAAGATATAAATTACTTGTCGAATTTTTAATTTAATTGTAAATGGCGTCTTAGTGCCGCGTTAGCTCATTTGGTAGAGCAGTTGATTTGTAATCATCAGGTGGTCAGTTCGATTCCGACACGCGGCACCACTAAAAATTTTTTTTGTAATATTCAAATAAAGCAATAGAGCAGGCATTAGATACATTTAAACTATCTATTTTGAATTTTTTTTGAGATTTGATTCTTATTTCAATTAGTTCATCACATTCTTTTTTAGTTAAATTACGTAAACCCTTCCCTTCAGAACCAAAAACAAAAACACATTTTTTAGGTAAGTTAAATTCAAAATTTGTTTTACTTGAACTGCTATCAAAACCATAAATCCAAAAATCATTTTTTTTTAATTGATTTATTGCTCGAGATAGATTTACAACAGTAATATAGTTAGTCACTTCTAATGCTCCTGATGCAGCTTTTGCCATATTTCCTGTAATGTCTGGAGCATTGTCTTTTGAGACTATAATTGTATCACAATTGAATAGCGCACAAGATCTCATAATGGAACCAATATTAATAGGATCTGTTACTTGATCTAAAATTATAATTACATCTGATTGTTTATTTTTTGAATTAGAAATAATATTTTGTAGACTGGGTTGTTCTATTTTTGAGGTTTTTAAAACAATTCCTTGATGATTTTTTTGAGTGCCGAACATTTTATTCATCTCGATATTTTGCAATTCTTTGATTTCTGGTATTAATTTGGTTATTTGACTATCCAAAGCAGCCCTGTGATTTTTAGTAAAATATAACTTTTGATGCTTTCTATTAGTATTTTTTATTGCTGCATAAACAGCATGTTTACCAAATATTTCGCAGAAAACCTTGTTTTTTAATTTTTTTTGTTTGATAAATTTCATTCAATACAACCTATCTCAGATATACCCATTTATTACAATCTAGAACTATACAAATAAGTAAAATTTGTCTAAAAGGACCCGGCTTTTAAGAGTTTACGAAGTTTACGCAGGAGTGACGTTGTTTTAGATTGACAATCATACTAAATACTTAGTATGTGCCATCTTCTTCAAATTTGGAGGGGTGGTCGAGTGGTTAAAGGCAGCGGACTGTAAATCCGCCCGCGTGAGCGTACGTAGGTTCGAATCCTACCCCCTCCACCAATATGAGGGAATGGAAAAAAGTGAGTGAGTGTGTCAGTTATAAAGCGGGTGTAGCTTAGTGGTAAAGCTCCAGCCTTCCAAGCTGGCTACGAGGGTTCGATTCCCTTCACCCGCTCCAAAATGAAATTTTATACTGGGGTAAAAAAATGGCTAAAGCAAAATTTGAAAGAACTAAACCACATTGCAACATCGGAACTGTTGGTCATGTGGATCATGGAAAAACTACTTTAACAGCTGCTATTACAAAAGTACTAGCTGAAGCAGGCGGAGCAGAATTTACTGCTTATGATCAAATTGATAAAGCGCCTGAAGAAAAAGAACGAGGCATTACTATTTCTACAGCCCACGTAGAATATGAAACTGAAAAAAGACATTATGCTCACGTTGATTGTCCTGGTCATGCTGACTATGTAAAAAATATGATTACTGGAGCAGCCCAGATGGATGGTGGTATATTAGTTGTCAATGCTGCTGATGGTCCTATGCCACAAACAAGAGAACATATACTTTTAGCAAGACAGGTTGGTGTACCAGCTCTTGTAGTTTATATGAATAAAGTCGACCAAGTTGATGACAAAGAATTAATTGATTTAGTTGAAATGGAAATTAGGGAACTTTTAACATCATATGAATTTCCTGGTGATACTACCCCTATCATTAAAGGATCTGCTTTAGCTGCTGTAGAAGGTAGAGATGATGAAATTGGAAAAAATTCTATCTTGGAGTTAATGAAAGCAGTTGATGAACACATACCACAACCTGATAGACCAAAAGACAAACCTTTCTTAATGCCAGTTGAGGATGTTTTTTCAATTTCTGGAAGAGGAACTGTTGTTACTGGACGTATTGAACAAGGAGTTGTTAAAGTTGGAGAAGAAATTGAAATTTTAGGAATTAAAGAAGCTCAAAAAACTACTTGTACTGGTGTTGAGATGTTTAGAAAACTTCTTGACTCAGGTGAAGCTGGAGACAACGTAGGTGTATTATTAAGAGGAACTAAAAGAGAGGAGGTTGAAAGAGGTCAAGTTTTAGCTAAGCCTGGCTCTATCAAACCTCACACAAAATTTAAAGCCGAAGCTTATGTTCTTAAAAAAGAAGAAGGTGGAAGACATACTCCTTTTTTCTCTAATTATAGACCACAGTTTTATTTTAGAACTACAGATGTAACAGGAACTATTAAACTTCCTGAAGGTACTGAAATGGTTATGCCTGGAGATAATATTACCATGGAAGTAACGCTTTTATCTCCAATAGCAATGGATCAAGGATTAAAATTTGCTATTAGAGAAGGAGGCAAAACAGTTGGTGCTGGAGTAGTTGCTGAGATTATAGAATAAATTGTAAGAGACCGCTCTGCTTGTTTCTTGCAAACTCTAATAGGAGTGTAGCTCAACTGGTAGAGCACCGGTCTCCAAAACCGGGGGCTGCGGGTTCAAGTCCTGCCACTCCTGCCAAATTATAGAGAGAAAATGAATATAGAAAAGAAAAAAACATCACCAGCACTTTTTGTAAGACAAGTAAGACAAGAATTACAGAAAGTTACATGGGCAGGCAGAAGGGAAGTTTTTGTATCTTCAGCTATTGTAATTCTGTTAATTATTCTCTTTTCTTTATTTTTTTTGTTAACTGACCAAATTTGGTCTTTCTCTATAAAAAAAATAATTCAAATAGGGTCAGGTTTTTAGATGAGTGATTGTAGATGGTATGTATTGCATGCTTATTCAGGTTACGAGCAAAAAGTAGCTGATAGTATTGTTGATCAAGCAAGCAAGCTTGGAATATCAGAGCACGTTGAAGAAGTTTCTGTTCCTACTCAAAGCTTAGTAGAAGTAAAGAGAGGAGTTAGAATTAATTCAGAACGAAAAATCTTTCCTGGATATATACTCATAAAAATGACACTTAATGATGACACTTGGCATATAATAAAAAATACTCCTAAACTAAGCGGTTTTTTAGGCAGTAAAGGAAAACCAATTCCTATAAGTAATGCTGAGGCAAAAAGAATCTCTCAACAAGTTGTTGATGGAGTTGAAAAAACAAGACCAGCAGTTATGTATGATATAGGTGAGCAAGTTAAAGTTATAGATGGACCATTTGCATCTTTTAATGGAGAAATAGAACAAATTGATGAAGAAAAAGCTAGATTAAGAGTGGCAGTTTCTATATTTGGAAGATCAACTCCAGTTGATCTTGAATATTCACAAGTAGAGAAAGTATAGTATTATGGCGAAAGAAGTATTAGGTCTAATTAAATTACAAATTCCTGCTGGTGGCGCCAATCCTTCACCTCCAGTTGGACCAGCGTTGGGTCAAAGAGGCCTAAATATCATGGATTTTTGCAAAGCTTTTAACGACAAAACTAAAGATGTTGAAAAAGGTGCTCCAATTCCTGTAGTTATAACTGCTTATAAAGATCGATCTTTTGATTTTGTAACTAAGTTACCACCAGTAAGTTATTATTTAAAAAAAGCTGCAAAAATAAAAAAAGGTAATTCTACTCCAGGAAGAAGTTTAGTTGGTAAAGTTACAATGGCAGATATTAAAAAAATAGCTTCTGAAAAAATGGCTGATCTTAATGCTGTTGATATAGAGGGTGCAATGAATATGGTTAAGGGTTCAGCTGTCTCAATGGGGATGGAGGTAATTAAATAAATGAATATTTCAAAAAATAGAAAAAACTTAATTGAAAAAATTGATTTAAATAAATCATACGAGCCAATTGAAGCAATAAAGATATTAAAAGAAAATTCATATGTTAAATTTGAAGAAAGCTTGGAAATAGCAATCAACCTAAGAATTGACACAAATAAAACTGAACAAAATATTAGAGGAGTGGTAAATCTACCAAAAGGTACAGGAAAAAATATTAGAGTGGCTGTAATGGCTAAAGGTGACAAGGCAAAAGAATCTTCAGAAGCTGGAGCAGATATTGTTGGAGATGATGATTTAGTTAATTCTATTAATGCAGGTAATATAGATTTTGATGTACTGATTGCTACTCCTGATATGATGCCAACTATTGGAAAAGTGGCTAAAATTCTTGGGCCAAAAGGACTTATGCCAAATCCAAAACTAGGAACTGTAACACAAGATGTTAAAACAGCTGTTTCGAATTCTAAAGCAGGTCAAATTCAATATAAAAATGATAAAGCTGGCATAGTTCATGCAGGAATTGGAAAATTAAATTTTAGCGAAGAGGATTTATTAGAAAATTTAAAAACTTTTTATTCATCAATTACGAAAAGTAAACCTGATGCTGTAAAAGGTTCATTTATTAAAAAGGTTTCCATAGCTTCAACTATGGGTTTTGGATTAGAAATTAACTCATCTTTTTTGCGTTAATTCTAATTCAAATGACATCATTAATTAATGGTGTCACCTGTCAAAGACTGTAGGTGCTAATTAGCTTAATATCCTGCATAGACTGAAGCAAGTCATTTGATTAGCTTCTTGACAGGTTATTATTAATTTGGTGGTCAAATTGATAATAGCAAACTGAGGGTAACCTCACTGTGAACTGGAGTAAAAGTGAAACGTTCTGATAAAAATGATTTTGTCCAAAACTTAAAAGAAGAGCTAAAAAATTCTTCTTCAGTAGTTGTAGCTCATTATGCAGGATTATCTGTTGCTGAAACAGATAACTTAAGAAAAGAAATGAGATCAAATGGTGCAAAGTTTAAAGTTACTAAGAACAGATTAACTAAGATTGCCCTAACTGGAACTCCCTATGAGTCTATCGAAGACTTATTCACTGGACCAACTGCTATAGCTTATTCATCAGATCCTGTTGCACCTGCAAGAGTATCTGTTGAGTTTGAAAAAAAATTTGAAAATTTTAAAATTTTAGGTGGAAGTTATGAAGGTGAAAAAATAGATAATGTAAAAATTAATTTTTTAGCAACTCTTCCTTCTCTTGATCAAATAAGAGCTAAATTGCTTGGACTATTAAATGCCCCTGCTCAAAAAATAGCTTCTATTACTCAAGCGCCTGGAGGACAATTAGCTAGATTAATTAATGCTAGAAGTGAACAGTTAGAAAAATCTAATCAGGTATAAAGGAGAAATAGAATGGCTGATTTAAATAAAATTGTAGACGATTTATCTGCCTTATCAGTAATAGAAGCTGCTGAATTAAGCAAACTTCTTGAAGAAAAATGGGGTGTTTCTGCAGCTGCCCCTGTTGCAGCTGCTACTGCTGCGCCCGCTGCTGGTGACGCTGCGCCTGCAGAAGAAAAATCTGAATTTGATATAGTTTTGGCTGAAGCTGGATCAAATAAGATTGCAGTAATTAAAGAAGTAAGAACTATTACTGGATTAGGATTAAAGGAAGCAAAAGATCTTGTTGAAGGCGCACCTAAGCCTTTAAAACAAGGAGTTGCAAAAGCAGAGGCTGAAGAAATGAAAAAATCTTTAGAAGCTGCTGGTGCAAAAGTAGAATTAAAATAATTTTTTTTAGCCCTCGAGTTTATTCGAGGGCTATTTAAGTTAATTGTAAGGAAAAAAAATGAGCCTTGATCATATAAATTCAAAAAAAATAAGAAAATCATTTGGTAAAATACCTCTTGTCACTTCATTACCAAACTTAATTGAAGTTCAAAAAAGATCTTTTGATAATTTTTTACAATTAAAAACTAAGCCAGAAAATTTAAAGAATAGTGGACTGCATGCTGTATTCAAATCTGTATTTCCTATAAATGATTATACTGAAAGAGCCACTGTAGATTATGTGAATTATCAAATTGGCATACCTAAATATGATGTTGAAGAATGTTCTCAGAGAGGAATGACCTTTGGTGCACCTTTATTAGTTAATTTTAGATTAATTGTTTGGGACATTGATGAAATAGCAGGCACTAAATCTGTCAGAGATATTAAGGAGCAAGAAGTATACATGGGAGATATTCCTTTAATGACTAAGAATGCAACTTTCGTTGTAAATGGAACAGAAAGAGTTGTTGTAAGCCAAATGCATCGTTCCCCCGGTGTTTTCTTTGATCATGATTTTGGAAAAACTCATACTAGCGGTAAATTTTTATTTAATGCAAGAATTATTCCGTACAGAGGATCTTGGTTAGATTTTGAGCATGATGCTAAAAATAATATACATGCAAGGATTGATAGAAAACGTAAATTCCCAGTTACTACTTTATTAAAATGTTTATTTAGTTCTGCCTCAGAAGAATATCTTGAAGACTGCATTAATAAAAAAATTGAGCCAGACCAAAGAAAAATACAAGGTATGTCAAGAGAAGAAATTTTGAATTTTTTTTATGATTCTGTTGAATATAAAAGAAATAAGTATGGATGGCAATTTAAAGCTGATCTTAATTTTTATAAAGCAAAAATTTTAAATTATGATTTTATAGATAGCAATTCTGGTAAAGTAATTTTTACAAAAGG
>CACJSL010000020.1 GCA_902596065.1 uncultured Alphaproteobacteria bacterium
ACAATTAATGCAAAAGGTTTTGAAATAACAAATAATGGAGATAATATAAATTTTAAAGGGAAAACAAAAGCAGTGTTAATAAAATGAAAAAAATATTTTTTTTAATAATTTTTTTATCTTTTTCAGTAATAGGGAGAGAAGAAGGCCAAACTGAGATTACAACTGAAGAGGGAATTGAAGTTTTCCAAAAAGAAAAATATTATTTATTAAAAAAAAATGTACTTATTGAGTCTGATGAATTTATTTTATCTGCTGATCTGGTAAAGGCATTTTTTGAAAAAGATTTGTATGATATTCAAAAAATAGAATCTCAAGGAAATGTCAATTTTACCTCTTCAAAAGGCTATAAAGGAGCTGGAGAAAAATTGGATTTTTCTTTAAAAGATAATCTAATGAATATTTCTGGAAATAATGCTTTACTAAATATGGAAAACCTAATTATGAAATCAGATAATTATATAATGATCGATGATACAAATGGTAAGTTTAAATTAGATGGGAATATATCAAAGCTTACCACAAATAACATGAATATTGTTGGATCCTATATAGATGGATCTTATCAAGAAATTAATGAAGTAAATGAAATTAATAATTTAATTGTCAAAAGTGATAAAATTACTGAGATTACTACTGATACGCTAACAATGTTTTCATCAAAAGCTGTGTACTCTAAAAAAGATAATATTATTGAACTATTTGAAAATGTAAAAGTCATAAGAAATAATGAAGTAATAATCGGTGATTATGCTAAGATTAATACATTAGACGAATCATATAAAATTACTTCCAATAAATCAAAAAAAGTTAAAGTGCTTATAGATAATACTGATGAATAAATTAAAAGTTTTAAACAACAATTTGCAAGTAAATAAAATTTCTAAATCTTTTGGAAACAAACAAGTAGTTAGAAACATATCTTTAAATATCAATAGAGGGGAGATAGTGGGCTTACTAGGTCCCAATGGTGCTGGGAAAACAACTACTTTCTATATTATTGTAGGATTGGTCAAACCCGATACTGGGGAAATTTATATGGAAAATATAGATGTTTCAACTCTACCTATATACCTAAGAGGGCAAAAAGGAATAAGTTATTTACCTCAAGAAGCATCTATTTTTAGAGGAATGAATGTGGAAGATAATTTAATGTCAATAATAGAGATAATTGAAAAAAACAAAGATAAACATCAAATAGTTTTAGAAAATTTGTTAAATGAATTTGATATTCAACATGTAAGAAAATCTAAATCAATTGTTCTCTCAGGTGGAGAAAGAAGAAGATTAGAAATTGCTAGAACTTTAGCATCCAATCCTAAATTTTTGCTTCTGGATGAGCCACTTACAGGAATAGATCCAGTATCTATTGAAGAAATAAAAATTATTATTAAAAAATTAAAAGATAAAAATATAGGTGTTTTGATAACTGATCATAATGTTCGTGAAACATTAAAAATTGTTGACAAAGTATATATAGTAAATGAAGGGACTATTTTTTTTCAAGGTCTTCCTCAAGATGCAATTAATGATAAAAAAATAAGAAATTTTTATCTTGGTTCAGATTTTAATCTTTAAATTTGCATGCTAATAAGTTCAAAAATTTATAATGGCATAAATGGTGAGGTTGAAATTCCAGGAGATAAATCAATTTCACACAGATCAATAATTATTCCATCCATATCAAATGGGGTTTCTGAAGTTTCAAATATTTTAAAATCTGAAGATGTCTTACATACTATGAGTGCTTTTAAACAGATGGGGGTCAAAATCGAGGAAGTAAAAGATAAAATAATTATTTATGGCCAAGGCTTAAACTCACTTAAAGAGCCTTCAAAGGAAATTTATTTGGGTAACTCTGGCACTAGCGCAAGATTATTAATAGGTCTACTTTCTTCCCAAAATTTCATATCTAATTTGACAGGAGATATTTCTTTGTCTTCAAGACCAATGGGAAGAATTATGGATCCTTTGAATTTAATGGGAGCTAAAATAGATTCTGTAGACAATAAATTACCAATTCGTATTTTTGGTCAAAAGTTAAATCCAATTAGCTATACAGTTCCTGTACCTTCTGCGCAGGTAAAATCTGGCTTAATATTAGCAGCACTTAATACTGAGGGCATTTCCAAGTTTATTGAAAAAGATATTACAAGAGATCACACAGAGATTATGTTAGAATCTTTTGGGGCTAATATAGATATTAAAGAAGAAAATAAATATAAACATATTTCTATTATTGGGAAAAAAGAACTAACAGCAAAAAATATAAATGTACCATCTGACCTATCTAGTAGTGCTTTTTTTATCGTTGCATGTTTAATAAATAAGAATTCGAAATTAACTCTAAAAAATATTAATATAAATCCCTCAAGAAATGGAATTTTGAGAGCCTTAAAAAAAATGAAGGCAAAGATTGATATCAAAAATAAAAGATTTTTGAATAATGAAATTGTTGCAGATCTAAATATCGAATATTCCAAATTAGAGGGAGTTGATTTAGATAAAGAAATGGCAAAATCAATGATAGATGAATATCCAATTCTTTCAATAGCTGCAAGTTTTGCTGAAACTCCATCAATCTTTAGGGGGCTTACAGAATTAAAGATAAAAGAGAGCAATAGACTAGAATTAATTTATCAAAATCTTATTAGATGTGGAGTAAAATCAGAAGTAAAAGATGATGATTTATATATTTATCCTAATAATGAATACTCCATAACAGATTCTAACATTATAACTAAATTTGATCATAGAATTGCAATGGCATTTAGTGTCATGGGAACTCGTTTAAATGAAAATTTAAAAATTTTAGAAAGTGAGTGTATAAATACTAGTTTTCCAAATTTTTTTAAAAGTTTTAATAGTGTTGGGGGTAAATTAATTGAATAAATTAATTATTTCGATAGATGGTCCAGCTGGTTCAGGAAAACAAAGAATAGCTAAGTATATATCAAAAAAGTATAATTTATATCATCTTGATTCTGGAATTCTTTATAGGAGACTAGCCTCAATAATTATTAAAAAAAAAATAAATTATAAGGATAATAAAAGTATACAAATTTTTTTATCTTCAATTGATTTTTTATCTGCTAGATCTCATTTAAAATTAAGAAATGAAAAAATTAGTAAAATAGCTTCAAAAATAGCTATAATATATGAGGTAAGAAAATTTATAAATGCCAATCAAAAAGCAATAGTAAAAAAAAAGCTTAAGTCCTATAAAGGATGTGCTGTTGATGGAAGAGATATAGGTTCAAAGGTCTTTAAAAATGCCAATATAAAGCTTTTTATAAGAGTAAATTCTGAAATTAGAGCAAAAAGAAGACATAAACAGTTGATTGAACAAGGTGAAAAGTCTATATACGCTCAAATTTTGAAAGAGATAAATTTGAGAGATAAAACTGATAAAAATAGACTGCAATCTCCTCTAGTGGTTCCTAGAGGTGCGGTAATAATAGATAATTCAAAAAAATTTTTGCACACAAAGACTTTGATAGATCAAGCTTTGCATAAGATTAGATAAAAATATATGCCTGAAAATATATCAAATATCGAATATGAAAAATTAATTTCTAAATCTATTAATATAAAAGATAACAAATCAAAATCTATTGTAGAGGGAGAAATTGTAGCAATAGAAAATGATATGGTAATAGTTGATGTTGGACTAAAAAGCGAAGGGCGAATTCCTCTAAATGAGTTTAGTCGACCTGGAGTCAAACCTGAAATTGAAACAGGTCAAAAACTTAATGTTTATATTGAAAATGTAGATTCTATAAATGGTGAAACTAAATTATCTAGAGAAAAAGCAGTAAAACAAAAAGCTTGGAATTTCTTACAAGACTGTTACGAAAATAATAAAGTTGTTTCTGGTACGCCATATAATAGAGTAAAAGGAGGTATGAGTGTTGATTTAGATGGAGTAACTGCATTTTTACCTGGTAGTCAAATCGATACAAGACAAATAATTAAAGACACCAAAGAGCTTCTAAACAAGCCTCTTGATCTTATGATTCTTAAAATGGATAAATATAGAGGAAACATTGTGGTTTCAAGAAAAGCTATTTCTGATGTGGAATTAAAAGAGCAGAGGGCTGAAATACTTTCAACGATAAAAGAAGGTTCTGTAGTTGAAGGTAAAATAAAGAATATAACTGATTACGGAATATTTGTTGATTTAGGAGGAGTTGATGGTTTAGTGCATGTAACTGATATATCTTGGAAAAAAATTGGTCATCCTTCTGACATTCACCAATTAGGACAAACAATAAATGTAAAAGTTTTAAAGTTTGATGAAGAATTATCTAGATTAAGTTTAGGTATCAAACAATTAACTGAAGATCCATGGGTAAAAGTAAATGATCTATATAAAGCAGATGATATAATCAAATCTCCTGTTCTATCAACAAATGACCAAGGTGTTTTTTTATCAATAAATGATGACTTTGAGGGCTTTATTCCTCTAAATGAATTGACATGGTTAAAAAAACCTCCCCATCCCTCTAAGGTTGTTGAAATTGAACAACAAGTAGAAGTAAAAATTATAGAAATTGATGACGAAAAAAGAAGAATAATCTGTAGTTTAAAACAATTAAAAGATAACCCTTGGAATCAATTAACCAAAAAATATAATATTAACGATATTTTTGAAACAGAAATTGTAAACGTTGTTGATTTTGGTGTATTTGTTAAAGTTCATGAAGAGATAGATGGTATGATCCATATATCAGATTTAAGTTGGGACGAAAATGAATGTCCAAAAAAATTATCTGAATATAAAAAAGGAGATCCTGTAAAAGTAAAAATTTTAGATATTAATATTGAAAAAGAAAGAATTAGTTTGGGTATAAAACAAATAGATAATGACCCAATATCTGATTATATATTATCAAATCCCAAAAAATCCAAAGTTACAGGAATTATTTCTGAAATTAATGAAAAAGGCCTTATGGTCAAACTTGCAGAAAACATAAATGGTTTTATTAAAAAATCTAATTTAGCTAAAGAAAGATCTGATCAAAAAACTGATAGATTTGCAGTAGATGAAAAAATTGATTCGATGATTATTTCCATAGATAATAAATCAAGAATAGTTAACTTATCAGTTAAAGAAATGGAAATCGATGAAGAGAAAAAAGCTCTTAATAAATATGGATCAAGTGACTCTGGCGCTTCTTTGGGTGACATATTAGGTTCAGTTTTAGATAAAAAAAATAACGATAATGCTTAAGTCTAACTTAGTAAGCTCTATTCATAAAAAATATCCCTCATTAAATCCAAATGAAATAGAATCAATTTCAAATTTATTTTTTAAAAAAATTATTCTTGCTTTACAAGAGGGGAAAAAAATTGAAATACGTGGCTTTGGAACCTTGGCTAAAAAAATTAATAAAGCTAAGTTTGTTAGAAATCCAAAAACTAATGAAAGAATCTACAAGAATGCAACTTACAAAATTCATTTTAAGATTGGAAAAATATTACATAATAGAATAAATTCAGAAAAATGAATTTAAAAAAAATTATTATTGCTTTAGATAGTGATAATATTCATGATACGTTAGAAATTGTTAAAAATTTAAAAAAAGACGCGTTTGCATTTAAAATTGGATATGAATTTTTTTTAAATTTTGGCATAAGTGGGTATAAGGATATCAAAAAAGAAAATATCAATATTTTTTTAGATTTAAAATTACATGATATTCCTAATACAGTAGCCAATGGAATAAAAGCAATTGCAAAATTAGAACCTTATTTCACAACTATTCATTTATCAGGAGGAGATGAGATGCAAAGAATTTCGTCACATTTCAAAGCAAATACTAAAATTTTGGGTGTATCAATTTTAACAAGCCTTGATTCAAAACAGACTAAAAAATATTATAATAATAACAATGTCAAAGAAATAGTCTCAAATTTTGCTAAAAATGCATTAATTAATAAACTTGATGGAATAGTATGTAGTCCTGAAGAAATTAATATTGTTAAAAAAATTACAGAAGATAAACTTTTAATAATTACTCCTGGGATTAGACCAATAAATTATGATGATTCAAAAGATGATCAAAAGAGAGTCATGACACCAAAAGATGCAATTAATTCAGGTGCAAATTACTTGGTAATAGGAAGGCCTATAACTAAATCAAGTAACCCTTTAAAAAGCTTACAAACTATTAATTCTTCTCTTGAATAATTCAAAAATAAAAATCTGTGGAATTAAAAAAATTGAAACGCTTAAATGCTGTATACAAAACAATATTAATTATTTTGGGTTAATATTTTATAAAAAAAGTCCTCGCTACATTTCTTATGAGAGCGCCCTAAATCTGATAAATTATAGCAAAAATAAAAATATTTCTTCCGTTGGAGTATTTGTGAATGAAAATATTGAATATCTTCACAAGATACTTAAAAAATTAAATTTTAATTTTATTCAATTACATGGTCATGAAAATAATCAATACATAAAAGATATAAAACAAAATAGTAATATAAGAATAATTAAAGTTATTTCAGTAAGTACTTTAGAAGATTTTAAAAAAATAAAAGAATATCCAAATTCTGACTTATTCTTATTTGATTATAAGCCTAGTAAAAAAGAACTACCAGGAGGAAACGCTAAAAAATTTAATTGGTCTTTATTAAGAGGAATTAAAATAGAAAAACCATGGTTTTTATCTGGAGGAATTAATATTGATAATATTAATGAGATTAAAAATTATGTAATTCCTTATGGAATTGATGTGTCTTCAGGTGTAGAAGAAAATCTTGGTATTAAAAATAACAAAAAAATAGTATCGTTGGTTAAAGCTTATGGTTCAAAATAAAAACTCTTACTCTCAATGGCCGAATGAAAAAGGTTATTTTGGAGATTTTGGAGGTCGTTATGTTTCTGAAACTTTAATGCCTTTAATTGAAGAAGTGGAACAGGTATATAACAGCGTCAGAAATGATAGTAAATTTCAAAAAGAATTTGATTATTATTTAAGAAATTATGTAGGAAGACCGAGTCCACTTTTTTTTGCTGAAAGAATTACAGAAGATCTCGGAGGAGCAAAAATTTATTTTAAAAGAGATGAGTTGAATCATACTGGTGCTCACAAAATCAATAACTGTATGGGACAAATTTTATTAGCAAAGAGAATGGGAAAAAAAAGAATTATTGCTGAAACTGGTGCAGGTCAACACGGAGTTGCTACAGCAACAGTTTGTGCCCTGTTTGGTTTACCATGTATTATTTATATGGGAGAAAAAGATATAGAAAGACAATCACCAAATGTATTTAGAATGAAACTATTAGGAGCTGAAATAAAAAGTGTAAGTAATGGATCTAAATCATTAAAAGATGCAATGAACGAAGCTTTGAGAGATTGGGTAACTAATGTGCAAGATACTTTTTATATAATAGGTACTGCAGCAGGACCTCATCCTTATCCTAGCATGGTTCGTGACTTTCAATCTGTAATTGGAAAAGAAGTAAGGTCTCAAATTATGGTGCAAGAAAATAAATTACCAGATTTATTGATAGCATGTATCGGTGGGGGATCAAATGCTCTGGGTTTATTTTATGATTTTTTAGATGATAAAGAAATTAAAATGCTTGCTGTAGAAGCAGCAGGCCTAGGTTTATCTTCAGGTAAACACGCTGCAAGTCTTTCTGGGGGAAAGCCAGGGGTATTACATGGTAACAAAACTTATCTTTTACAAAATCAAGATGGTCAAATTGAAGAAGCTCATTCTATTTCTGCAGGATTAGATTATCCAGGTATAGGACCGGAGCATTCTTTTTTGTTTGAACAAAAAAGAGTTAAGTATGTATCTGCAACAGATTATGAAGCCTTAGAAGCTTTTAAATATTGTTGTAAAACTGAAGGTATTATTCCTGCATTAGAGCCAGCTCACGCATTAGCGGCTCTAATCAAAATTGCTCCCACAATGAGTAAAGATGAAATTATTGTAATGAATATGTGTGGAAGAGGTGACAAAGATATTTTTACAGTAGCTGATGCTTTAAAAATAAAAATTTAATGTCTAGCAGAATAAAAGAGGTTTTTAAAAATAGTTCAAAAAAACTGGTGACATTTGTTACTGGTGGAGACCCTGATTATAAAACTTCCAAAGAAATTTTGGATAAAATTATTGAAAAAGGAGCTAGTATTATTGAAATTGGTATGCCTTTTTCAGATCCAATGGCTGATGGACCAACAATTCAACTTGCAAGTAAAAGAGCTATAGATAATGATACAAACTTAGAAACAATATTCAAAATTTGCAATCATATTAGAGAAAAAAATCTTTCCATTCCTATTGTTCTTATGGGTTATTATAATGTTATTCTTCACTATGGTATAAAAAATTTTGTTGATAAAATAAATTCAATAGGGGTAGACGGTTTAATTATAGTTGATCTACAACCTGAGGAAGATCAAGAGCTTTATGATAACTTAAAATCTAAAAAAATTGATTTAATAAGATTGATTACCCCCAATACAACTTCCAAAAGATTATCTACAATTACTAATCAAGCATCTGGTTTTTTATATTATGTAACAATAACTGGTATTACAGGACAGAAAAGTGCTGACATTAAAGAATTAAAAAAGATTATTCCTAATATAAGAAAATACTCTCAATTACCTATCATTGCAGGTTTTGGGATTAAAGATAAAAAAGATGTATCTGAAATATGTAAAACTGCTGATGGAGCAGTAGTTGGGTCATCTATTGTAAAAATTATTGAAAATAATTTAAATAATAAAAAACAAATGATGAATGAAATTGGTTTTTTTATTGAAGAATTAAAAAAAGGAACAAAAGAATGAATTGGTTAACAAATTTTGTAAAACCTAAACTTACTGCTTTAGTTCGTAAAAAAGACGTACCAGAAAATCTTTGGAATAATTGTCCTTCTTGTGCAAGCATGATTCATCATAAAGATTTAAATGAAAATCTAAGAGTATGCGTAACATGTAACTATCATTTTAGAATGACAGCTGAAAAAAGAATAGAAACTTTGTTTTCTAAAGAAAAATTTTTAGAAATCAAACTTGATGAAATTCCTGATGATCCTTTAAAATTTTCTGATAAGAAAAAATATAAAGATAGATTAAAAGAATATAGAAAAAAAACAGGTCGAAAAGATGCTTTTATTTTAGGTGTTGGCGATATTGATGATAAAAAAGCTATTTATGGCTTTATGAATTTTAATTTTATGGGCGGATCAATGGGTAGAGCTGTTGGTGAAGGAATAGTAAAGGGAGCGCAAAAGGCCATTGAAAATAATTGTCCATATATAATTTTTACATCCTCAGGAGGGGCTAGAATGCAAGAGGGGACAATAAGTTTAATGCAGATGCCTAGGACAGTTGCTGCTGTTGAGCTTTTAAATGTTAATAAGATTCCCTATATCGTAGTTTTAACTGAACCAACAACCGGGGGGGTTACTGCATCATTTGCAATGTTAGGAGATATAACAATAGCAGAAAAAGGATCAACAGTTGGATTTGCAGGAAAGAGAGTAATACAAGATACTATAAGAGAAGAATTACCTATTAACTTTCAAAAAGCGGAATATCTTTATGATCATGGAATGGTTGATATCGTAGTTGAAAGAAAAAATTTAAAAAAAACTATTTCAAGTTTGCTTCATCATATATCTTAAATAATGTCTCAAAAACTCGACGCATTACTTGAGCAATTGCATAAGCTACATCCAAAGTATATTGATCTTTCTTTAGATAGGCTTAGAAAACTTTTACAGAAACTAAACAATCCTCATCTTAAACTTCCACCTGTTATTCATATTGCTGGAACAAATGGAAAAGGGTCCACGTTAAGCTTTATAAAAAATATACTAATAGAAAATAATTATAGTATTCATGCTTATATTTCACCTCATTTAAAATCATTTAATGAAAGGATAATAATTAGAAATAAATTAATAAACAAAAAGAGTCTTTATTCAGTGCTAAAAAAAATTAAAAAAATAAACAATAATGAACCTATAACTTTTTTTGAAATTACTACTGCAGCTGCTTTTTATATTTTTTCTAAAAAAAAATCTGATTTTTTAATTCTTGAAACAGGTTTGGGAGGGAGATTAGATGCAACTAATATTATCAATAAAAGTCTTATAGATATAATAACTCCTATAGGAATGGACCATCAAGATTTTTTAGGTAAAAGTTTAAAAAAAATAACTAATGAAAAATTAGGAATAATTAAAAAAGGTAGCACAATTATTATTTCAAAACAAAAAAAACTAGTTAAAAATCATATTGTAAATAAATTGAATTTAAAAAAAAATAATACTTTATTTTATGGCAACAAATTTAAAATTCTAGAAAAAAATTCAAAAACCTTTAAACTAGAATATGATAAAAAAAAATATATATTTAATAACCCTAAACTGATTGGTGAACATCAAATAGAAAATGCAAGTACTGCTATAACTTCTATTTTCACATTAAAAAAACTGGGTTACAATTTTAACAACAAATCTATTAATAAAGGGATAATCAAAACAGTATGGCCAGGAAGATTAGAAAAGGTAAAGCTAGACAAAATACCCGTTTATTTAGATGGGGCACATAACATTGATGGGGCAAAAAAATTATTAAATTTTTTTAAACAAAAAAATCAAAAGGTTTGGATTATTATTGGAATGTTAAATAATAAAAATTTAAATGATTTTGTAAAAATACTTCACCCAATTACTGAAGGTGTTGTAGCAATAACTATTCCAAAAGAAAAAAATAGTTTTACTTCTGATGAAATATTTAATGTGTGTAAAACACTTAATATAATCTGTTATAAAAAAAAAAATATTAAATTAGCAAATCAATTTTTGAAAAAAACAATTAAACCAAAGCTTATTTTAGTTACAGGCTCCCTATACTTAATTGGCAGTATTAGAGATACAAATTATAAATAACTATTTATCCAATCTTCAAGTGAAGATTTAGGTAAACTACCTATTTTTGTATCAATTAATTTGCCATCCTTAAAAAGCATAAGCGTTGGAATTCCTCGGACATTATATTTTTGAGGGGTAGCTGGATTCTCGTCTATATTTAATTTTAAAATATTTAAATTTTCTTTTTCATTGGCGATCTCTTCCAAAATAGGAGAGATTTGTTTGCATGGACCGCACCATTCAGCCCAAAAATCAACTAATACTAAATTAGATTGAGAAGAAATATCGTCTTGAAAAGTACTATCAGATGTTTTGTTTGTTGCCATAAAATATATGTAATCATTAAATAAATTAAATCAAGAGAATAACTTTTTAACTATACTTAGTCCTTTTGGGTCTCCAACATGATACCACTTTGATTTCATAAGTTCACCACGCAATTCTCCTTTATTAATTAAAATATCCCAAATTAAATTAATAGAAAATTTTTTGTCAGAAAAATTTTTTATACTATTCACATTTAAAATTTGTAACCCTGAATAAAAGATTATTTCTTCGCCTTTTAAATATCTTATAATTTTATTATCTTTTAAGATAAAGTCTCCATTCATTTTATCTAGCCCATAACTATTTTCTTTATTTGATAGCAATAAAGTAGAATTATTATGAATATCAAAATTATTAATTAGTAATCTAGCATCATTCAAATTGTTTTCTGTCCAAAAAACATCAGAATTTACTACTAATAAATTATTTGAATTAATATGTGGAATAATATTTTTTATACCACCTCCTGTATCTAGAATTTCTTTTTCATAAATCGTTATAATTATTTCTCTATTTTTTAATTGATTAATAAAAGATTCAACCTGATTATTTAAATAATGAGTATTGATTATTATTTTTTTGCATCCTAGTTTTATTAAAAAATTTATAGAATTTTCTAATAAAGTTATGCCGTTAATATTTAATAGAGGTTTTGGCTCTGATTGAGTTAATGGCATCATACGTTTACCATAACCCGCAGCCAATATCATACCTACATTACTAAAACTCATTATTAAATATATATTTATAATAAAAATTATTTAAACTTTTGTTGTTAAGAAAATTTATACTTTTTAACAATCTTTTTTTTGTTACAGGAATAAAATCTAAATACCATTTTTCACCAAGATTCTTGGATAATTTTACCCATCTACCAAGTAATCTTGATTGGCGAGAACAATTTAAAAAATGATATTTTATTTTATATTCCTTCATTGATAAATTTTGTTCAGTTTTATCAAAAAAATGTTCAATAAAATGATCATTAAACTCATCAGTAAAAAGAATTCTAGAATCTTCTAATAATGAAAATAAATCCCAGCAATTTTCTCCCCAAAAAGCACTTTGAAAATCTATAATGCCACATTTTAAATGATTTTTTTTAGATGGTAATAAGATTAAATTATTAATATTAAAGTCCTTATGTACAAAATTTGAAAAATCAAAATCAAATTTATTAAAATATTCTGACCAAATTAATAAATATTCTTTAGATACATTTTCGTTTAAATTATTATACATATATGGCAAAAAATATTTTGGAAGTTCCATGATTTCATCTTCAAAATTTTTATAATTATAAATAGGAAGATTGAGATCAGAATTAAATTGTAATGATTGATTTATTACTTTTAAAGAGTCTACAGCATGAAACAATAATTTATCAATAGGTTCCTTATTTATTATTTTATCAAATCTCAAATTCCCAAAGTCTTCAGATATAGTAAATAAATCAGTATCATTAAATTCATAAATTTCTGGGATAGAAATATCTAAATCTTTTAGTATATTATAAATTTTCAAATGATTAAGATATTCTTTTTTATCTAAATTAAAATCTGTCAAAATGAATGATTTATTATCTTTCTGCAACCTATAGAATATTTTTTTTGAAGCCCCACTTTTAATTTTATTAAACTTAAAATTTTTATATTCTGAATTAATGTTATACATATTTTTATTTTATTTATAAGATATTCTTATGACTATGAAAAACACTGATTAATCTTTTATTCAAATCAAGAATATCAAACTCGATTAAATAAAAATTAGAAAATTGAAAATTATCCAAAATAATGCTTGGCCATTCAACAATAGAAATATTATTTTCACTATTTTCAAAAATATCTATTTCTTTTAATTCTTCCTTATTATTTAATCTAAAAAAATCATAGTGATAAATAGTATAATTTTTTAATGGATAACTTATTACAATTGGAAAAGAAGGACTTTTTATATTAATTGGTAAATCAGTTTTGTTTAATTCAAACAATGATTGAATATAAGATTTTGCAAAAGTTGTTTTGCCTGCACCTAAATCTCCTTTTAAAAAAAACCAATCTCCTTTTCTAGAAATACCAGCAATTTTTTTTGAAAAAATTAATAAATCATCCAAATTGCTTTCAAATTCTATTAGTTTATTCAATTAATTTATACTAGAAAGCACTTTTAAAACTATCAACTAAATCAGTTTTCTCCCAAGTAAAATGACCTTCTGTAGTTGGTTTTCTTCCGAAATGACCGTAAGCAGAAGTTGGCACGTATATTGGGTTAGTTAAATTTAAATGTTCTCTAATACCTCTAGGACTTAAATCAAAAAGTTCAGGAATTAAATTTTCTATTTTTGTTTCATCAACTTTGTTTGTTCCATTTGTGTTAACATAAATTGATAGAGGTTTTGATACTCCAATTGCATACGCAAGCTGAATAACGCATTCATCTGCTAACTCAGCTGCAACTATATTTTTAGCTAAATATCTTGCTGCATAAGCTGCTGATCTATCTACTTTACTTGGATCTTTTCCTGAGAAAGCTCCTCCTCCATGTGGGGCAGCCCCTCCATAAGTATCAACTATAATTTTTCTTCCAGTAAGACCTGAATCCCCATCAGGACCTCCAATAACAAAATTTCCAGTTGGATTAACATAAAACTCTTCGTCTTTAAGCTCTTGCATAAGATGGCTTGGGATACATTCATTTACTATAGGTTTTACTACTTCTTTAATTTGATCAGGCGTTAAGCCTTCTTTATGCTGGGTAGATACAACAATTGAAGTGACTTTTGAAGGTTTTCCATTTTGATACAACATTGTAACCTGACTTTTTGAATCTGGTTCAAATTCATTTCTAGTTCCATTTTTTCTTAGCTCAGCCATTTTTAACAATATTTGATGAGAATAGTGAATAGGTGCTGGCATCAATGAATCTGTATCTTTACAAGCGTAACCAAACATAATGCCTTGGTCGCCAGCTCCTTCATCTTTATTACTTCCTGAATCCACTCCCATTGCAATATCTGACGATTGAGGATGTAAATGATAATCTATTTCACAGTTTTGCCAATGAAAACCATCTTGTTCATATCCTATATCCTTAATACATTCTCTTACTTGGGATATGATTTGATCTTTTGATATTGATGGACCTCTTACTTCTCCAGCTAAAACTACTTTGTTAGTAGTAGTAAGTGTTTCACATGCAACTCGAGTTTGAGGATCGCCTGCAGATAGATAGCTATCTACAACCATGTCAGATATTCTATCACAAACTTTATCAGGGTGTCCCTCAGATACTGACTCACTAGTAAAAATATAATCTCTTTTCATTTTTCTCTCCTTGCTTAATATCTATAAGAGTCATCTTTAAACGGACCCTGTTTTTTTACCCCAATATAATCTGCCTGTTTATCAGTTAATGTGGTAAGTTTTGCTCCAACCTTTTTTAAGTGAAGCATAGCTACTTTTTCATCTAAATGTTTAGGCAAAACATAAACTTTATTTTCATAGTTTTTATAATTATTCCATAACTCTAGTTGTGCCATCACCTGATTAGTAAAAGAAGCGCTCATTACAAAACTAGGATGACCAGTGGCATTACCTAAATTAACTAATCTCCCTTGAGAAAGAAGAAGTATTTTTTTACCATCTGGAAATTCTACTTCATCAACTTGTGGTTTGATTTCATCCGTTTTATAATTTCGCAATGCTTCAGTTTGTATCTCATTATCAAAATGTCCAATATTACAAACAATTGCTCGATCCCGCATTTTTCTCATATGATCTAAAGTTATAATATCTAAGTTTCCTGTAGCAGTTACAAAAATATCACCATAAGAACATGCATCATCCATGGTAACTACTTCATATCCTTCCATTGCTGCTTGTAACGCATTAATTGGATCAACTTCTGTAACACAAACTCTTGCCCCTGCTCCTCTTAGGCTTGCAGCAGATCCCTTTCCAACATCTCCATAACCAGCAACTACAGCTATTTTCCCAGCCATCATCACATCTGTTCCTCTGCGAATTCCATCAACTAAACTTTCTTTACAACCATATAAATTATCAAATTTAGATTTAGTAACAGAGTCATTTACATTAATTGCAGGCACTTTTAATTTACCTTCTTTTTCCATTTCTTTTAAACGGTGTACTCCGGTAGTTGTTTCTTCCGATAAACCTTTAATTTCTTCTAACATTTCTGGAAATTTTTCATGAATAATTCCGGTTGCATCACCTCCGTCATCTAAAATCATGTTAGGCTTCCAATTATTTGGTCCTGATAAAGTTTGCTCTATACACCACCAAAACTCTTCATCATTCATACCCTTCCAAGCAAAAACTGGAATATTTTTTGCAGCTATAGCTGCGGCTGCTTGGTCTTGAGTTGAAAAAATGTTACATGAGCTCCATCTTACTGACGCACCTAAATGAACTAAAGTTTCAATCAATACTGCTGTTTGAATCGTCATATGAAGACATCCAACTATTCTCGCGCCATCAAGAGGTTTAGTATTACCATATTCTTCTCTTAGTGCCATCAAACCAGGCATTTCGGTTTCAGCAATTGCTATTTCTTTCCTGCCCCAATCACTCAATGAAATATCTTTTACTTTATAATCAGCAGTCATTTAATCTCCTCGTTTAATAGATTTTTATGATTCTTTTAAAGGTAATTTAATCTCGAAACAAGCTCCTTCAAAGCCTTTATATGTATTTTTTTTTAAATTAATTGTACCTCCAAAACTTTCGATAACACTTTTAGAGATTGAAAGGCCTAATCCTGAATGCGATTTTCTATCATTTTTTCTATCAGTATAGAATCTCTCAAAGATTTTATCTTTATAATCAAGCGAGATACCAGGACCTTGATCAACATAATTGAAAACACAATATTGACCCTCTCCTTTAATATTAATTAATAATTTAGATTTAAATTTTATATATGACAGGCTATTATCAATGAGATTGTTTATAACTTGTAAAAATTTATTTTTATTTATTTCTATATAAATCTCTTCTTGTTGAGATTCTATTTTCAAATCATATTCTTTGTTTACCAAAGAATCCTTAAATTTATTTAAAAAAC